>CAZBTW010000147.1:0-2539 GCA_964494925.1 uncultured Aquiluna sp. | reverse complement strand
ATCGTTTTCTGCTACTTCATCAATTGAGCGTTCCCACTCGAATGCCTGTTCCGCGAGCGCCGAACCGGTGTAACTTACTCCAACCAATGCCTCGAGTTGATTTAGGAAACCAAGGGCAGCCTTCGGGTTTGAGCTGTTGTGGACATAATGTGGCACCGAAGCCCACAGCGACATCACCGGGATGTTTTCTGCCTCAAAGGCCTGGGCCAACACGGCCAAGATTCCAACCGGACCTTCGTAGCTTGAGGGCTCAAGATCATGGAGTTCTTGCATGCGCCTATCCTGAGAACTCTTAAAAAACGGCACTGGTCTTGTGTGCGGAACATCGGCAAGCATTGCACCAAGCATGATCACGTGGTCGATTTCTCGATCCTCCACCATCTCCATGATCTCGGCAGCAAAAGTGATCCACCTTCTGGAAGGCTCGGTGCCCAGGAGCAAGTAAACATCCTTCAGGCTTGGCTGTTGCTTTACTGCCTCTGGGCTTGCCTGCAATAGCTCTGCGCCGGGCCAAGTAAGGATTCTCTTCCCGGAATCATCAAATTCAGCAACTGGCCTGGAAAACTGAAAGTCGTAGTAATCCTCGGGATCAACCGCCTCCAGTGTTTGAGCAGAAACCTGCTCCGCCAAAGCTTTGAGTGCGCCTGTCGCGGCTTCGGTGGCGTCATTCCAACCCTCGAAGGCAACTATCAGTATTCGTCCTGTTAGCAAGTAAAAACTCCTTTGGTACCAACAAACTCTAATTCACCAGCGAACTAGACTGGGGCCAATGTCTACGAACTCATTTCCTGCCGCTGTCCTATGGGATATGGATGGCACTCTAATTGACTCCGAACCCTACTGGCTCCAGAGTGAATCAAAGCTTGCCGCCTCCTATGGAGGGACCTGGACCGAGGCTGATGGTCAGGCCCTGATTGGGTTCAATCTGTTCAACGCATCGGACTTCCTGCGCAATAAGTTCGGCATCACAGACCTCAGCACCCAGGATGTAATCAATCAACTCACTGACGAGGTCGTCGCGCAGCTAGGAATCAGGCTTCCATGGCGTCCAGGAGCACTCGAACTGCTACTAGAACTCAAGCGAGCTGGCATCAAGACTGCGCTTGTCACCATGTCAATGCGAAGCATGGCCATGACAGTGGTTGATGCCATTGACTTCCCTGCCTTTGACGTGGTGGTGGCAGGAGATGACGTGATCAATGGCAAGCCTGACCCAGAGGCCTACTTGAAGGCTGCCGAACTACTCGAAGTTAACGCTCGTGACTGCATCGCCTTCGAGGACTCTCCGGCCGGACTTGCATCGGCTGAAGCTGCCGGTTGCCACGCCGTTGGCGTTCCAAACATCGTTCCATTGCCCCCTGGAAACTCCAGGCGCATCATAAGCTCGTTGACCGAAGTGGATATTGCCCAACTGGGCGACCTTCGCATCGATGGAATCTAAAACAGAATCGACTGACATGACTGAGATCTTTGCCGCCGGCGACCGGGTGCAGCTAACGGGCCCAAAGGGCATCATGAACACAATTACCTTGGAATCTGGTGGGCGCTTTGGTTCCCACAAGGGCGAGATCCTGCATGATGACATCATTGGCGCTCCCTCTGGATCTGTAATTGAGAACCACAACGGGGACCAGTATCTAGCCCTAAAGCCACTGCTCAGGGACTATGTGCTGTCGATGCCAAGGGGTGCGGCAATTGTTTACCCAAAGGATGCTGGGCAGATCATCGTTGAGGCAGATATTTTTCTCGGGGCAACGGTCATTGAGGCTGGCGTGGGCTCGGGAGCTCTGTCCAGCTACCTGATCAGGGCGATAGGGCAAGAGGGGCGTCTAACTTCTTTCGAGAGAAGATCTGAGTTTGCCGAAATTGCCAAGGGCAATGTTGCAAATTTTCTGGGCTATAAGCCCGAAAACTGGGAGGTAGTAGACGGCGATCTTCAAGAAATGCTCCCTCAAAAGATTACGGCCGGAAGCGCTGACCGTGCTGTCCTGGACATGCTGGCCCCCTGGGAGTGCATCGACGAGGGTGCCACCGCACTGCGTCCAGGTGGATTGGTAATTGTTTACGTCGCAACCGTCACCCAGCTAAGCCGAACGGCTGAACAGATTAAGGCTCACGGGGGATTCACTGAACCAGATGCTTGGGAGTCGATGGTTAGGCCCTGGCACCTAGACGGCCTAGCGGTCAGACCTGAACACAGGATGATCTCTCACACCGGCTTCCTCCTCTCAGCCAGGAGACTTGCTCCGAACACAACCTTGCCAAGCTTCAAAACCAGAAGAGGCAACAAAACCGAGCACACCGATCAGGACATGGACATTTGGCTTCCGCAGGCAATGGGCCAGCGACCAATTAGTGAGAAAAAACTGAGAAAGACTGTTCGCAAGGTAACTGGCGAGACTAAATCAGGGCAGAATTGACCCAACTAGAAATGAGAAATAGATTGCGAAAAACGATTGCCGTAGCACTTCCGCTACTGATCCTGACTGGATGTGCAGCAGAGCCGACTGGACCACTTGATTATGCCTCGCTGGTTGTC
>CAZBTW010000146.1:0-2568 GCA_964494925.1 uncultured Aquiluna sp. | reverse complement strand
GTGCAAACCGACCCTGAGATTTTGGTGGAGCCCACCCCTGAAGCTCCCATCGGGTTGATTGAGGCAGAGCTTGCCTATGCAGTGGAACCTAATGAGGAGCAAAGACCAGGGTTTGTCGAGCTCATTACGCCGTGGTTAGCCGGCAGTATTGTTTTGGGAACGGTGGGCTTCCTGGCTTATCGGAAGATAATGGTCCGCTGACCATCCAGTAGCACGCGATGTTCTGCAAACCAACGGACCGCCTGGGTCAGGGTTTTGGATTCTACGTCCTGACCAATCTGAACCAGGTGTTCCTTGGTTGCAGAATGCTCCACGCGAGTGACGTTCTGCTCAATAATTGGACCCTCGTCCAGGTCTTCGGTGACGAAGTGGGCAGTGGCACCAATTAGCTTCACACCGCGCGCATGAGCCTGGGCATAAGGATTGGCGCCCTTGAAACCCGGAAGGAACGAATGGTGAATGTTGATAATTTTCCCGGCAAATTCATCGCAGAATTCCTTTGAGAGAATCTGCATGTAGCGGGCCAGGACAATCAGTTCAATCTCGTTGTCGTAGATGAACTCGCGAAGCCGCTTCTCAAAAAGAGCCTTGTCGACACCGCTGTTGATTTCATGGTGTTCAAAATCAACCTGATAAAAAGAGGCAAGCTGTGAAAGGTCCTCGCGATTGGCAAAGATTCTAGGGACTGAAATTGGCAGCTGGCCGGCCCTTTGGCGATACAAAAGATCATTGAGGCAATGGTCTGCTTTGGTTGCCAAAACCAGGGTTCGCATGGGTCTTCCGACGAAATCAAGCACATACTCGAGTTGGAATGCGGAAGCGATTTTTTCGAATTGCTTCTCGAAATCACTCTTGGTTATGTCGGCTTCGATCTGGAGTCTCATAAAGAAACGATCAGTGTCCTTGGAAGTGAACTGCTGGCTTTCGGTGATGTTTCCACCGGCATCAACTACTGCCCCAGAGATAGCGTGAACGATACCCTTTTGGTCGGGACAGACAAATGTCAGTACCCAGTGCTCTTTGCTTGAACTCATCCGACAATCCTATTGTTTGCCTGCCGGGCTTACGCCCTGAATCACTGGTAAACTCGAGGGCATGCCAAATCAATCTGCCAGCTTTATGTCACCGCTTTCCGAGGTCGATCCAGAGGTTGCTGTTGTTTTACAGCAGGAACTTGACCGCCAGCGTCACACCCTTGAGATGATTGCGAGTGAGAATTTTGTCTCTAGGGCAATTCTCGAGACTCAGGGCTCTGTGCTGACCAATAAGTACGCTGAGGGTTATCCCGGCAAGCGTTACTACGGTGGTTGCGAAGTGGTGGATGTTGTTGAGGAGCTGGCTAGAAACAGAGCCAAAGAGCTATTCGGCGCAGAGCACGCAAACGTGCAGCCACACTCAGGAGCAACTGCGAATGCTGCAGTAATGATGGCTCTTGCCAACCCGGGTGATCGTATTTTGGGTTTGAGTCTTGCTCACGGTGGTCACTTGACCCATGGAATGAAGCTGAACTTTTCTGGTCGCATGTATGAGGGTCACGCCTACGAATTAGACCCAGAGACACACCTGATTGACATGGAGCACGTTCGCCAGCGGGCGCTTGAGGTAAAGCCAGCGGTCCTGATTGCAGGATGGTCTGCCTACTCAAGGCATCTAGATTTTGCAGCATTCCGAGCGATTGCCGACGAGGTTGGCGCCAAGCTTTGGGTTGACATGGCACACTTTGCCGGCTTGGTTGCCGCAGGCCTGCACCCAAACCCGGTTCCATATGCAGACGTTGTTTCTTCGACTGTCCACAAGACCCTTGCTGGGCCGCGCTCCGGTGTGATTCTTTGCAAGCAGGAGTGGGCCAAGAAAATTGACTCGGCTGTGTTCCCAGGACAGCAGGGTGGTCCTCTGATGCACGTGATTGCAGGAAAGGCAGTAGCTTTCAAGGCTGCGATGCAGCCTGATTTCAAGGAGCGTCAGCAGCGCACAATCTCCGGAGCAAAAATCGTTGCCGAGCGCCTAGGGCAACCCGATGTTGTTGCAGCTGGAGTTTCGGTTTTGACCGGGGGAACTGATGTTCACCTGGTGCTGGTTGATCTTCGAAACGCAGAGATTGATGGCCAGACTGCGGAGAACTTACTTCATGAGGCTGGCGTGACAGTTAATAAGAACTCGGTGCCCAATGATCCAAGGCCTCCCATGGTCACCTCTGGTGTGAGGATTGGAACGGCTGCCCTTGCCACCCGCGGATTCGGCGACAAGGAGTTCGTGGAGTTTGCCGACATCATTGCAAAGGCCCTGATTCCAGGCTCAGATCTTTCCGCTTTGAAAAAGCGTGTTCATGACCTAACTGAGCACTTCCCGCTTTACCCAGGCCTAGAAGGCTAACAAAGCTTTGAGCGCAGTAATACTTTATGGGAAGCTGACCGCAAAGGCGATTAAAAGCGAGCTTTCTGAAAAGGTTGTTGAGCTCAAGAAAAAGCAGATAACTCCGGGACTTGGCACACTGCTAGTTGGTGAGGATCCCGGATCACTTTCTTATGTTGCCGGTAAACACCGCGACTGTCATGAAGTTGGAGTTGA
>CAZBTW010000145.1:0-2571 GCA_964494925.1 uncultured Aquiluna sp. | reverse complement strand
AATTGTGGTGGGAACCCTAGGCGTTGACAGGTTTTATTTAGGGAAAGTTGGAACTGGAATCCTGAAGCTGATCACCTTCGGTGGTGTTGGAATTTGGTACCTAGTGGACATCATCCTGATTGCCATCAAGAAGATCGAGGACAAAGACGGCTACCGTCTGGCCTAACAAAAAGGAATCAGCAGCTTCTTTACCGCTGGCAGATCAGGCTCTGCCCAATCCAAACCGGAAAGCTCAGTCTCTTTGAGCCAGGCAAGTTCACTGTGGTCGGTGGATTTGGTTGGTGGATCACCAATTAGCTCGGCTGCAAAACAAACCAGATCAATCTCGGCTTCGCCGACCATGGTTGTGCTGCGGTCAAACTGCCGAAGCACTTTGATGTCAACGCCGAGCTCTTCTTTGATTTCCCGAACTAGTGCCTGCTCCAGGCTTTCATCGGAAGATACCTTGCCACCGGGAAACTCCCACTTGTCAGCAGCATCTTTCCATGAACCACGCTTGGCGCAGAGAATCTCGCCAGCGCGGTTCTGAATGATTGCCGCAACAACTGTTATTGCCATAGGGCAAGGCTAGCTGGGAAGGTTGGCCTCGATGGCTTCAATAATTTCATCGGCGTCAGGTTTGGTGGTTGGCCTAAAGCGCTTGATTTCACCGGATGGCAGAACTAAGAACTTCTCAAAGTTCCACATCACCGGACCGGCAAGACCTCTAGCATCCTTTGCCTTCACCAGCTCCTTGTAGAGCGGGTGACGCTTGCGGCCGTTTACTTCAGCCTTCTGCAGCATTGGGAAGGTGACGCCCCAGGTTGTTGAGCAATACTCAGCAATCTGGTCATCTTCTTTGAGTTCCTGCTTGAAAGATCCCGATGGAACACCAAGGACCGTGAAGCCACGGTCCTGGTATTTCTTCTGAAGGGACTCAAGGGTTTCATACTGAGGTGATAGGCCGCAGCGAGAAGCCACGTTCACAATCATCAGTAGTTTTCCCTGGAAGTCTTCAAGGTTCTTGGTGGTGCCGTCGAGCATTGTCAGTGTCTGATTAGTAAGCATGCAGATTACTAACACCACAAACCCCGAACTAATTTCACTAGAGTGAAAACTATGCACCCGAGTGTGGATCCAGACTTCGCATCAAAACTGTTGATGCCGGCAACCAAGGCCGACAATAAATACACTCGTGGGACGGTCGGCTTTGTCACCGGAAGCAGTCAATACCCAGGGGCTGCGCTGCTTGGAATCCAAGCAGCGTTTGAACTCAGCATTGGAATGGTCAGGTATTTAGGTCCAAAATCAGTCAATGATTTGGTTCTAGGGAACCGGCCAGAGGTTGTGCTGGGCCTTGATAGGGCAAGCACAGTAGTTGTTGGCTCAGGTATTGCAGAAACAGATGCCAGTGAGCAGCAAGAAAACATAGTTGAAGCAATCCAGTTAGCCGTGCCAATGGTGATTGATGCCGGAGCACTTGCACTGGTTGATTACCAGAGCCTTAGAGCACCTGCGGTGCTAACACCACATGCCATAGAGGCAGCCAAGCTTTACTCAAGGCTGATCGAACCGATCACCGTTGAGCAATTAGAACAAGACCCAGAGTCGGCTGCCATCAAGCTGGCTGAAACAACAGGCTGTGTGGTGGTGCTGAAAAACAACACCACCCTGGTTGCAATGCCCGGTTTTGAACCGGTTGAATCTGGACCCGGAAGCACTCATTTGGCAACTGCCGGCACCGGAGACATTCTGGCCGGAATGATCGGCGCTCTAACCGCAAAGGCCATCTCACTGGACTTTGAAATAACAAACGGCAGGTTGGCAGAGATTGCAATCATTGCCAACCAGCTCCATTCGGAGGCAGCAGAGATTGCTGCTGCCCGGGGCGAGTTTGGAGCAAGCAGTGTCTGCAGGGCAATTTCTGATGCGGTGAACGCTTGAAGTGGAGTGCGCTTAGGGGTTTTAACCCCTGGGTGATTGTCTTTGTTGGCATGGCACTGTTTCATCTTTGGCGAGGATCGATCGAGGACATTCTGGTTTTCGGAATTGCCGCGGTAGTGATTCTGACTCAGGTCTTTGGGTTCACAACTTTTGGTTTCAAGTCCCAACCGCAATTCGGCATTGTGCCGATTGCGGTTGTGGTGATTGCAAGTGGTCTGGTGATGTTCTTCACCGAACGCCATGGACCTTGGAACTGGTTTGTGATTCTTGCCTACATTCCAATTGGCATTCTGCTTTTGTTTCACACCGATGCCAATAGTCAATTGGTGCCAACAAGGCAGGTGCTTAGGTCCAGGTGGATATGGGCAATTTGGGCAATGGGCTTTGCACTGGTTGAACTTGTGGCATACCTGGGCAGCAAGGCCTACGACGATCTTGAAACCTTCCCAACCATCTCGGTGCTACTGGACCCAATCATCGACACTCCATTTGGCAGGGCAGTGTTCGTGGTCTTTTGGTTGGTCAGCGGGGTTTATCTGTTTGGGGTGAAAAGACGATGAACTGGCCGCTAGCAATAATCTCCAGCTACCTGATATTTATCTTGATCGGGCTGGCTCTCGGTGCTGTCGGCAGACTGCGGCCAGACAA
>CAZBTW010000144.1:0-2576 GCA_964494925.1 uncultured Aquiluna sp. | reverse complement strand
GATTACCTATGACGGTCTAATTGACGGATTTGTGATGGCACTTGATGGTGTGACTGTCGGATCGCAGGTAATTGCCGTAATACCCCCAGACCTGGGTTATGGGGATAGCGCCCAAGGAAGCATTCCGCCCGGCTCAACCCTGATCTTCGTAATCGACGTTCTCGGAAAGTAACCAATGGGCGAGGTTCAGAGCAAGCAAAACGCTGCAGAGCGATTGTTTACTCTGACCTGCTGTCTAATGGCTGCTCCAGTAATCGGCCTCAGCAAGAAGGATTTATTTGCGGCCGTTTCTGCCTATGCCAATCAGGATTCTGAAATGGCCAAGGAGAAAATGTTTGACCGCGACAAAACGGCTTTGCGCGACATGGGGGTTGCGCTCGATGTTATTGACGCGAGCGCATTTGACGAGGGTGAGAGCGCTAGATATCGAATTTCCAGGGGTATCTTCAACTGGCCAGACGGTTTTGAAATAACCCCCGAGCAGCTTCGATTGCTGGAGCTAGCTGCCAAGGCCTGGAACAACCAATTGCTATCGAAATCAGCCGAGTCAGGAATAACTCGATTGCGATTCCTTGGCGCTGTTTCAGCAACCAAAGAGCTCTCCATTTTCACCCCTCGATTACTCGCACAACATGACAGTTTCGGCCCGCTAGCGGAGGCAATTGCCAATTCAAGGCAAGCGGTATTTGAATATCGAAAATCCGACTCCGAAAGCTCTATTCGAGAACTAACTCCCTTGAAGCTGAGGTTCATTGAGGGTCAGTGGGTGCTGCTTGCAAAGCAGGGCAATGAGATCAAGAATTTCCTACTGCGTCGAATTGTGTCCAAGGTGAAGATCTTGGATTTAGCGGGGTTGCCGGTATCAGAGGATGAAATCCTTGATGCCGAACAAGACCTTGTCAATTACGTTGAGGGAAATCTTGCTGTTTTGGAAATTGAACCAGAGAGCGAAGCCTGGTGGCATTTTGGAGCGTCGAATGATGCACCCGTTGAGCTTCATTTCATGGATGAAGCGCTGCTTGCCGAAGATCTACTGGAATTCGGCTCCGAAATCAAAGTGCTTGAGCCGCAGTCACTGGCGAGGAGAATCAGCGAAAGCTTGAGTAAGGTCGTGGATGCTCATGCCTAAGCAAGAACTAGATGCCGAAGAACAATTCAACCTGGCGCTATCGATCGTAGGTTTGGTGCTGAAAGATGGTCCCATCTCTGTCAGTGACCTTTCGGAGCATTTTGGCTACAGTGAGAAGTCAATTATTCGAGCAGTCAAGACGATCGCCAACAGCGAAGACATTGGCAGGTTCGAGACCCATTTTTATGTCGACGAGGATCTACTGGAAAGCGGAGAGGTAGATTTTTCTCAGGGAATGTCGGCCCTCAGCACCCCTCCAGTGCTGTCAAAGCGTCAAACCACATCACTGGCTGCCGGGCTGGATTTTTTGGCCGCGCTGCCTCAGTTTTCTGAAAACCCAGCGCTAGCTGAAATACGGAAAATTATTGGGTCCTCTACTGAGCCGATAACCGCCCTAGCAGGCTTTGATGAGGCAAAGAAGCTAGAGCCAATTCGCGATGCGATTATGAGCCAATCTCAGATTGTGGCGGAGTATGTAAACCAGCTGGGGGAGCGAAGCTCTCGACAGATCGACCCACTCCGAATCGACTTCATAGGACGCAGACATTACCTGCGAGGTTGGTGCCACTTGAAGCAAGGTCTGCGTTCTTTCAGGCTGGACCGAATCATCAGCGTTGAGGTAACCGACCAAGAAATTTCGACCGATGCAGCAAAGGCCAAGATTCCTGAAGATGTGTTTGGTGCAATCACAGATGAACTAACAGTTGAAATTTCTGCCACCGCAGAGGCCAGTGAAATATTTTGGAACTTTCCAGCTTTTGACATCCGTCGCCAGCAAGATGGAAGCAGCCTTGGCAAAATCAGGGTTGGTAACCTTCAGGCACTAGGTCGACACGTGACTCGTTACGGTGGCCAGGTGGTGGTTGTAGGGCCCCCGGAGGCAAAAGCTGCTGTGAGGGAGTTTGCGGTGCGGGCACTGTCTGGCCAGACTGAACCAAAGGACGAGGACTGATGGACTACATGGGCTGGATTTTGATTGCCGTATCGGTTGCTGGGCTATATGTTCTGGGGCTAATCAGCTATCGGCTGCTCCTTTCTGCAAGGTCCTTGCAGTCGGAGGCGGCTCGATCGCAAGGCCTGGTAAATCAAGTCAAGAACTTTGAGGAACTAAGGTTTTCTGAATCGAAGCCAAGCACTGGGTCAGATTTGGGAAAACTCCTGGTGGCACGTCACAAACTCATTGCAGCCAAGGAGAAGCGCGCCGAGGAAAGAAGGCGTAGACTCATACAAGGAATTCGTGAGATTGAAATAGATAAGAGGTAGTCATGAGACTTCAGGGCTGGGAATGGATCATCATCCTTGCAATCGTCCTTTTGCTATGGGGAGCACCGAAGCTTCCAGCTTTGGCTAAGAGCGCTGCGCAATCGATGCGTATTTTCAAGAAGGAAATCAACAAGAATGGCGAGGCAGCTGCGCCTAGTGATTCCGAGACCGCAAAGGCCGAAGC
>CAZBTW010000143.1:0-2607 GCA_964494925.1 uncultured Aquiluna sp. | reverse complement strand
GGCAACACTTGTCCGTGTGCAGAGGCACTAATTGACTCAGGGATCTCCCGAGTTGTTTTTCCAATCAAAGATCCCGGCAATGAATCAGCTGGTGGCGCTCAGCGATTGCGCGATAGCGGAGTTGAAGTTATCGAAGGCGTTTTGAGAGACAAAGCAAGAGAACAAAGCAGAGTTTGGCTGATGTCAAAGCAACTTGGAAGACCTTACGTAACACTAAAGTGGGCAAGTTCGCTGGATGGAAGAATTGCTGCGACTGACGGAAGTAGCAAATGGATTTCGGGCGAAGAATCGAGAAGAGATGCCCATCTTCTACGCAGAGACGTTGATGCCATTTTGGTTGGAACCGGCACCGTCATCGCAGATGATCCAGAACTAACCGCACGCGATCAAAGTGGCAACTATTTTGAACACCAGCCACTAAGAGTTGTTATGGGCGAGCGCGAATTGTCTCGTGACAAGAGAGTGTTCAACGAAAAAGCTGAGACGATTCAAGTCAGGGCTCGCAACCCACAGGTTGTATTGCAAGAGCTAAACAGCCGCCAAGTGAAACATTTGCTGGTGGAAGGTGGCTCCAAGATTGCTTCGGAATTCATCCGAAACAATTTGGTAGATGAGTTCATCATCTATCTCGCTCCCCTACTACTTGGAGGGCCGAGACTCGCTCTCAACGACCTTGGTATCCCAAGCATGACAGAAGCGATTCAGCTAAGAATTACCGAGCAAAAGTTGCTCGGAGAAGACCTATTTATTAGGGCAAGGAGATAAATGTTTACCGGAATTATTGAAGAGCTTGGCAAAGTCTCAGGGATTGAGAAGCAGCCGGATGCCATCAGGCTCACCATTGCCTGCAAAGAAGTTCTCTCTGATCTTAAGCGTGGGGACTCAATCTCTTGTTCAGGCACCTGTCTGACCGCAATTGAAATTGACAATCAAGGCTTCACGGCTGACGTAATGCTGGAGACGATTCGTCGCTCCAGTCTGGATGGCGTAAAGGTGGGAGACCCAATCAACCTCGAGCGTGCCATGAATGCGGCAACCAGGTTTGGTGGTCACATCGTGCAGGGACATGTTGATGGCGTTGGCGAAGTGGTCTCGCGCGAGAAAAGCGATAACTGGGACTGGGTAAAGATTCGCCTTCCAAAAGAGCTGATGAAGTACGTTGTCCACAAAGGCTCAATCACCCTGGATGGTATTTCCCTGACGGTGAATGAAATCAACGATGACGTGATTGCGGTTTCACTAATTCCTGAAACCCTCAGAGTTACAACCCTTGGTTATAAAAACCCAGGCGACAAAGTCAATGTCGAGGCTGATGTTTTGGCCAAACACGTTGAAAAACTAATGGAGAGTAAGTGAGCATTAAATACAGCAGCATTGAAGAAGTCCTTCAAGCGCTGCGCGAAGGAAAACCCGTCATCATCACAGATGACGAGGATAGAGAAAACGAAGGTGATGCCATCATCGCGGCTCAGTTCGCAACTGAGGAGTGGGTGGCGTGGATGGTTCGTCACACCTCCGGTTTCCTATGTGCTCCAATGACCCAAGACAGAGCAAACCAATTAGACCTGCCACTCATGTGGGTAAATAACCAAGATCCACATCACACCGCCTATACCGTCAGCGTCGATGCTGCTAATCGAACCTCCACCGGCATCTCAGCGGCTGAAAGAGCCAACACCGCTCGAGTGCTGGCAGACCCAACATCCACCCCACAATCTCTGATTCGTCCAGGGCACGTGCTTCCCCTTAGGGCGAAGCTGGGTGGAGTGCTTGAGCGAGCTGGCCACACCGAGGCAGCCGTTGATCTGCTAGAACTGGCCCATCTGGAGCCCGTTGGGCTAATGGCAGAGCTAGTCAATGACGACGGAACAATGATGAAATCGGGGGAATTATTTGCCCTGGCCCAGAGGTTTAACCTTCCTATGAGTACCATTTCCCACCTTCGGGACCACCTGGAGAAGCGCTCAAATGAGCGGAAATACAGCCAAAATCGCATCCGATTCGAGGCTGAGGCCAAGCTTCCAACCACCCACGGGGATTTCAAGGTTCGCGGCTACTACGACGTTCAAACCACCGCAGACCACGTTGCCATCATCGCTGGCAACCCAGGAGCGAAGAACGCACTGGTCAGAATGCACTCAGAGTGCATCACAGGTGAAGCATTTGGCTCATTGAAGTGTGAGTGCGGTCCTCAGCTGGAAGCTGCCATGGACGCAATTGCTGCCGATCCAAATGGTGGCGTTGTGATTTACCTTCGAGGCCAAGAAGGTCGCGGCATTGGACTTCTAAACAAACTAAAGGCTTACTCACTGCAGGAAAAAGGACTGGACACCGTCGATGCCAACCTAGCCCTTGGTCTACCAAGCGAGGCAAGAGAGTACGGTGCAGCCGTTGCAATCTTGCAGGATCTTGGCATTGAGAGCGTAAGACTTCTAACTAACAACCCTGCTAAGCGTCGCTATCTCGAGGATGCCGGCATCCCAGTAACCGAGACTGTTCCACTAATCGTGGGTCTTGCTGCGCAGAACGTTGGGTACCTAGATGCCAAGCGCGATCGCATGGGACACATGATTCCCGCTAACCTGAAGTAGTGAGCGGATCCGGAGC
>CAZBTW010000142.1:0-2608 GCA_964494925.1 uncultured Aquiluna sp. | reverse complement strand
CGCACGCCTCTGACCATCATCTCCGGCCACCTGGAGCTAATGGAAAGGGAGCCGGCTCAATCAGAGCAGTCCATGGTGATTGTGAAAGACGAGTTGGCAAGAATGAGCAGGCTGGTTCGAGACCTTCAGACACTCACCAAGTCAACCCAGCCAGACTTTATTAGGCGGGAGGCCACCGAGCTAAAGGACCTTGGCGATGAGCTATTTGTTAAGGCAAGTCAACTTGCCGAGCGTAACTGGCTGCTTGGAGAGGTGTCGAACCAAATCTGGGATTTGGATCGGGAGCGAATCACCCAGGCTGTGCTGCAACTTTCTGAGAATGCGGTTCGGTTTACTAAGCCTGGAGAACCCATCAGCATCACTGTCGAAACAATAGATAGCCAGGTCGAGATTTCAGTGTCCGATTCCGGACCCGGAATTAGCGCAGTGGAGCGAGACAGGATCACCGAGCGTTTCGTGAAGGGTTCCGATCCTGCAGCTGTTGGCTCAGGCGCAGGACTTGGTCTAGCGCTTGTGAAAGCTATTGCCAAGGGGCACGCTGGCGAACTGGTAATTGGTGACTCAGAACTTGGTGGTGCCAAGCTAACCTTGAGGTTACCGAGGTAAAAATGTCTAACATTCTGGTGGTTGAGGATTCCGAGCGAATCGCGTCTTTTGTCGTCAAGGGACTGCAATCCCATGGCTACGCGGTGACACACGTCAAATCAGGAGAAGAAGGCCTGAAGCTGCTTCAGGCAGCGGAGTTTGGCTTGATGATTCTTGATATTGGCCTTCCTGGCATGGACGGCTTCGCTGTTCTAGAGCAGCTTCGAGGAACTGGCAATGATGTCCCGGTGCTTGTTTTGACCGCAAGAGACAGCGTTGATGACACCGTGGCAAGCTTCGAGGGCGGAGCGGATGACTATATGTCCAAGCCGTTTTCCTTCGAAGAGCTGCTAGCCAGAGTTCGTAGAAGAATTTCCTCCCCGCAAGATGCAGTTTCTGAAACGACCCTAAGTCACGATCAAATCGAGCTAGACCTGCGCACCCGCAGGGTGAAGGTTCAAGATGTTGAATATGATCTGACCGCCAGAGAATTCACAATGCTTGAGTTTTTCCTAAGGCACGCGGGTCAAGTGCTGTCCAGGGAGCAGATCCTGTCTCGAGTCTGGGGTTATGACCACGATCCAGGTTCTAACGTTGTTGATGTTTATATTCGTTACTTGAGGCAAAAGCTTGGGGCTGATTCGATTCAGACAGTCCGTGGCATGGGCTACCGTCTCGGTTAGTCAGAGAAGTCAATCCATGAGTGTGAAATACACCACCGAGGTAATCGGGTCCGGAAATAATGCATCACTGCACATCCCCGATGAAGTTCTTGCTGAACTCGGTGCAAACCGCAGAGCCCCATTGAAGGTGACCATAAACAATCACACCTATCAAAGCACAGCGACCGCTGTCGGCGGCCAGTGCCGAGTGGTGTTTCCACTTGCCAACAGAACTGCTGCCGGGGCAGCAGCTGGTGACGAGGTAGAGGTGATTTTGGAGCTAGATTCTGGTTACCGTGAGGTTCCGATGCCAGCTGAGTTATCTGAAGAACTCAATCGAAAAGGTCTCGCAAAAAGATTCGAGTCCCTGAGTTATTCCAAACGAAAAGAGTTTGCTCGACAGGTGTCCGACGCTAAGACCGAACCGACTCGTGAAAAGCGCATAGCTAAAGTCATCGAGGCTCTTACCGGAAACTAGCCCGTCGCTGCTTTGTCATGTTGAGTAATCCGCTATCAAGGATTGGAATAAAAACTGTCTAGGGGAGCTTGACTTAGAGGAACGGAGACAAGCATGAGCGTAAAGCCCCAGGGTATTCACCACGTCACTGCGATAGCCAGAGACCCACAGCAGAATGTCGATTTCTACACCCGAGTTCTTGGCCTGCGGCTTGTGAAGCAAACGGTAAATTTTGATGCGCCCCACGTCTGGCACCTCTACTACGGAGACGAGCAGGGCTCACCCTCGTCAATCTTGACCTTCTTTCCCTGGCCTGGCATTTCCCGAGGCAAGGAGGGTTCCGGACTAACAACCGCGACATCGTTTTCGGTGCCAGAGCAATCACTTGGGTTCTGGACTGAACATCTTTCCAAATTGGACATTGAATCTGAAAGAACTCAGAATGCCGCTGGCAACGAGTTGATTGAACTCAGAGACAACGACGGGATGCGATTGCAACTGGTTGGAACCGTTGAGGATTCTCGAAGTGGTTGGGATGGGGTTGCTGGCATTAGCGCGGAACATGCGGTCCGCGGTCTGCACTCAGTTGAGCTTTCGGAAACCCAGCTAGATCCAACCGCAGCCATGTTGCAGGAACTTTTGGGCATGAGCATGGACTCCGATGCTGCTTCGAGTGCCTCTTTCAAGATGGCGGCCGGTGGTTCAGGTGCTCAGGTTGAGGTTTTAGCCGGCGTGGCTGACCGCGGATTGCAGGCTGGTGGAACCGTCCACCACGTTGCATTCAGTGCACCAGATTTAGCAACAATGGAAACTTGGCGTCAGGAACTGGAATCAAATGGGGTGCCGGTCACTCAAATCATGGACCGTCAGTATTTCAAGAGCATCTACTTCCGTGAACCAGGCG
>CAZBTW010000141.1:0-2618 GCA_964494925.1 uncultured Aquiluna sp. | reverse complement strand
CAGAGGCCACCGATGGTGGACCAATTGCTCTGGTTCGTGATGGAGACTTGATTCGGGTCGACATTGCTGCTCGTTCGCTTGACTTACTGGTCAGCGAGGAAGAGCTGGCGGAGCGTCACAAGGACTTCCAGCCATTGCCACCGCGATATACCCGCGGCGTGCTAGCTAAGTATTCAAAGTTGGTTCACTCGGCTTCTGAGGGTGCCTACTGCGGCTAATTGTTGATTTGAAAGTAGAAAACCATGGCAACTGAGACACTAACCGGTGCACAAGCTCTAATTCGTTCGCTTGAAATGCTGGGTGTCGACACAGTCTTCGGTCTTCCCGGCGGAGCCATTTTGCCGACCTACGACCCACTTATGGACTCCAGCAAACTTCGGCACATCCTGGTTCGTCACGAACAGGGTGCTGGTCACGCGGCTGAAGGCTATGCAGCAGCCAGCGGCAAGCTCGGAGTTTGCATCGCAACCAGCGGACCGGGAGCAACCAACCTGGTGACCGCTATTGCCGATGCACACATGGACTCGGTGCCAATGCTGGCAATTACCGGTCAGGTGAACTCTTTCGCAATTGGTACTGACGCTTTTCAGGAAGCCGACATCGTCGGCATCACGATGCCTATTACCAAGCACAGCTTCTTGGTTACCAAGGCTGAAGACATTCCGGGTGTGATTGCAGCGGCCTATGAAATTGCCACCACCGGTCGCCCAGGCCCTGTTTTGGTTGACGTGGCCAAGGATGCTCAGAATGCCAAGTTTGAATTCTCGTGGCCACCAAAGATTGATCTTCCCGGCTACAAGCCGGTGACTGATCCCCATGGCAAGCAGGTTCAAGCCGCTGCCGAGTTGATTCTGAAATCCCACAAGCCGATTTTGTATGTTGGTGGCGGTGTTATCCGAGCTGGTGCCAACAAGGAGCTACTGAAGCTTGCCGAGTTGCTGCATGCTCCAGTAACTACAACTTTGATGGCCAGGGGTGCGTTCCCAGATTCTCACCCGCAGCACCTAGGCATGCCAGGCATGCATGGAACTGTGCCTGCCGTTACCGCACTCCAGAAATCAGATTTGCTTATTACTCTTGGAGCCCGATTTGATGACCGAGTCACTGGAGATGTAAAGAGCTTTGCCAAGGGCGCAAAGGTCATCCACGTTGATATCGACCCAGCCGAGATTGGCAAGATTCGTCACGCCGATGTTCCGATTGTGGGCGATGCCAAGGTGGTTATTTCGATGCTAATTGCCGAGATCGAAAAGCAGCTAAAAACCAACAAGCCAGATTATTCAGACTGGTGGGAGTTCCTGAACGGACTGAAAGAGCGCTACCCGCTTGGATACACCGATCTTGATGACGGCAAGCTTGCACCACAGTATGTGATTGAACGCATCGGCGAGCTATCCGGCCCAGAGGCAGTTTTTGCTGCTGGAGTGGGTCAGCACCAGATGTGGTCGGCGCAGTTCATCAAGTATGAGCGACCCAATTCTTGGCTGAATTCCGGTGGTGCCGGCACCATGGGCTACTCGGTTCCTGCTGCAATGGGCGCCAAGGTCGCGCAGCCAGAACGTTTGGTTTGGGCAATTGATGGCGATGGCTGCTTCCAGATGACCAATCAGGAGCTTGCCACCTGCACCATCAACAACATTCCAATCAAGGTTGCAATCATTAACAACTCCTCGCTTGGAATGGTTAGACAGTGGCAGACACTGTTCTACAACTCTCGCTACTCAAACACAGATTTGAACACCGGCACCGACACAGCTATGGTCCCTGATTTCGTGAAGCTTGCCGAAGCCTATGGCTGCCTTGGAATTCGAGTTGAAAAGCTAGAAGAGGTTGATGCTGCTATCAAGCTTGCGATGGAGACCAACGACCGCCCAGTGGTAATCGACTTCATAGTTGGCCGTGATGCCATGGTTTGGCCAATGGTTCCAGCTGGCGTTTCAAATGATGCGGTTCAGTATGCAAGAGATGCCGCTCCGATCTGGGATGGTGAGGAGTAAATAATGACTCAGCACGTTTTGTCACTGCTTGTTGAAAACAGGCCCGGAATCTTGACCAGGGTCGCAGCCCTGTTTGCTAGGCGCGGATTCAACATCGAGTCGCTGGCTGTAGGAACAACCGAAGTCGAAGGCGTTTCTCGGATGACTGTTGTGGTTGGACTGGATGGCCAGCCATTGGAGCAGGTCACCAAGCAGCTCAACAAGCTCGTGAACGTTTTGAAAATTGTCGAACTTGAGGATGAAGCATCGGTTGCCAGGGATCACATGTTGATCAAGGTTCGAACCGATGCAACCACCAGATCACAGGTACTGGAGGCAGTGACGCTGTTCAGGGCTAGAGTTATTGACGTTGTCAGCGATTCAGTGGTGATTGAGGTCACCGGTGATTCGGCAAAGTGTCAGGCATTCCTGAAGGTGCTCGAGCCTTTTGGAATAAAAGAATTGGTTCAGTCCGGTGCAATAGCGATATCGCGCGGCTCGAAGTCAATGAGCGAAAAAGTGCTTCGCTAAGGTTTTACCCATAACAAACAAGGAGAACGAGTAAATTGGCAGAGATTTTCTACGACAAGGATGCAGACCTAAGCATCATTCAGGGTCGCAAGGTTGCAGTGTTGGGCTTTG
>CAZBTW010000140.1:0-2629 GCA_964494925.1 uncultured Aquiluna sp. | reverse complement strand
TAGCTGCTCCCACATCTCGGTGCGAACTACACCTGGAGCGTAGCCATTCACGGTGATGTTGTGCTCCATTAGAGACTTGGCACCAGCCTTGATTAGACCCAGCACTGCGTGCTTGCTCATTGTGTAGACGGTGACGTCTACGAATGCCTCACGAGACAGGATTGAACCCACGTTGATGATCTTGTAGGGGTATTCCTTCTTGCCCTGTGCGATCATCTGGTTGGCAACCTTCTGCATCACGTTTAGCTTGCCCCAGGCGTTTACACCCATGATGAAGTCGTAGTTTGCCTTGGTGATGTCAGGGAAAAATAGTGGCTTGTTTACACCAGCGTTGTTCAGCAGCAGGTTGATTTCGCCGAAGGTGTCAACGGTGTGCTTTACGGCTGCAAGGGCGTCTTCCTCGCTGGTGACATCAAGCTTTACGTAAGTGGCCTTACCGCCATCGGCGATGATCTCGTCGGCAACCTTCTTGATGCCTTCGATGTTTAGGTCACCCAGGCAAACCTCGGCGCCCTGTGCGGCCCAATACTTGGCAATTGCTGCTCCCATGCCCTGGGCGGCTCCTGTAATCAGGGCCTTTCTTCCGGCTAGCCTCGTCTTGTCCATGGGTGTTCCTTCCTCATTGAAGCCTGACAATTGCCAGGTTTTAGTTTTAAGAATTCTTAGTCAATTCCCGATTAGTGTAAACCCTGACAGCACACTTATGAAGCGATAGAGAACAAAATTTAGTCAATCGTTATCTGGCTTGACCGCTACTTTTAGTTCAAACGCGCTGAAAGCTGACTCAGTTCTTGCTTCAGTTTATTTGGAAGCTTGTCGCCAAAGCCATCGAAGAAGGTCTCCATGTCTTTGAGTTCTGCTCGCCAAGAGTCGCCATCAACATCGAGCAGCTGCTCAAGCTGCTCGATTGAAGTGTCAAGCCCATCGATATTCAGGTTTTCACTCTTTGGCAGGATACCCAAAGCGGTTTCTTCGCCGTTGTCTTGACCCTCTAGCTGGCCTACGATCCACTGAATCACTCGAATGTTCTCGGCAAAGCCTGGCCACAGGAACTTGCCATTTTCATCCTTGCGGAACCAGTTGACCTGGAAGATGACTGGAAGCTTCTCGGCATCCAGACGATCAGCAAATGACAGCCAGTGGGCAAAGTAATCGGCCATGTTGTATCCGCAGAAAGGCACCATTGCAAACGGATCACGCCTTAGTTTCCCGATGGGGCCTTCAGCAGCAGCGGTCTGCTCGCTGGCGATTGTTGCACCTAGGAACACCCCGTGATCCCAGCTGAAGGACTTCATGACCAGTGGAACGTTGGTTGCTCTTCGGCCACCAAAGATGATTGCATCTAGCTCTACACCCTCTGGCTCAGCCCACTCTTCACTCAGAGTCTCAACCTGATCTATAGGGAAGCAGAATCTGGAGTTTGGGTGAGCGGCGGTTGTGCCATTCTCTGGGTCAAATGGGTTGCCCTGCCAGTCGGTCATGTTCTTTGGAGGAGTGTCGGTCAAACCTTCCCACCAGACATCGCCGTCGCTGGTTAGTGCAACGTTTGTGAATATTGCACCTTCGCGCATTGAGTTCACGGCAGCCAAGTTGGTGCTGAGTCCGGTTCCTGGTGCAACGCCGAAAAGTCCGTTTTCTGGGTTGATCGCGCGAATTCGACCATTGGCATTTGGTGACATCCAAACAATGTCGTCACCTAGGGTTTCAACCTTCCAACCCGGAAGCTTTGACTGCAGCATTGCCAAGTTGGTCTTGCCACAGGCAGATGGGAAGGCTGCTGCCATGTGGTATTTCTGGCCCTTGTCGGAGGTGACTCGAATTAGCAGCATGTGCTCCGCGAGCCATCCTTCGTTACGTGCCATGACTGAGCCAATTCGAAGCGCCATAGCTTTCTTGCCAAGCAGCGAGTTGCCACCGTAACCAGAACCATAGGACCAAATCTCCTTGGTTTCTGGGAACTGAACTACGTAAACATTCTCTGGGTTACAGGGCCATGGGGTGTCCTCAGACTTGTTTCCTGCGTCATCAATCAGTGGGACTCCAACTGAGTGAATCGCAGGAACCCAATCAGCGCCATCAGCAATTCTTCTAACAACCTCACTTGATACCCGAGTCATCACCTTCATGGACGCAACTACGTAGGGGGAGTCGGTAATCTCAACACCGTAGCGGGCCAATGGTGAACCGATTGGCCCCATCGAAAATGGAATCACGTACATCTTTCGACCACGCATGCTGCCGGCGAATTTCTCTTTCAGCTCGGCTCGCATTTGATCCGGGTGCATCCAGTTGTTGGTTGGACCAGCATCCGCCTCGTTCTCTGAGCAGATAAAAGTTCTAGATTCAACCCTGGCCACATCAGCTGGGTCGGTTCGAGCCAAGAAGCTATTTGGCCTAATCTTTGGGTTCAACTTGATATAGGTGCCATTTTTCACAAGCAGGCTGTTGATGCGCTGTGCTTCGGCTTCTGTGCCATCACACCAAACGATCTCATCCGGGTCGGTCAGGTCCGCAGTTGCTGTTACCCAACGCTTTAGATCCGCTAGTGACATAAAAAACATCCTCGTTCTTTTTCAAACAGAGCCCCGAGCGACTCAAGAGTTAGCTGAACATTGGTGACAAGTATCCC
>CAZBTW010000139.1:0-2648 GCA_964494925.1 uncultured Aquiluna sp. | reverse complement strand
GTAACAACTAGGAGATAGACATTGTCTGAAGCACAAGCAAAGCCCCAGCGACGAGTATCGCCGTTGTCGATTGCCTTCGGAATCTTGGGTGTAATAGTTTTCGTATTGGTAAGCGCGGCCGGTATTTACACCGACTGGCTCTGGTTTGAACAGCTAAATTTTGAAGTTGTCTTCTTCACTCAGATCTTGGGTCAGATCATCGCATTCCTGATCGGGTTCGCGCTCATGGCCATAATCGTTGCCGCAGGTTTGCTCTCAGCTTGGCGCTCCAGGCCCGTGTACTTGAAAATGCCAGAGGCCTCGCCATTTCAGGCCTACCAGCAGCTAATTGAAAACCTACGTCGGGTAATCATGATTGGATTGCCAATTCTGATCGGTGTGTTCGGTGGATTAATTGCGTCCCGGCAATGGCAGGCAGCCGCCCTGTGGTTGAACGGTTCGGATTTCGGTGTGACAGATCCACACTTCGGTATGGATGTCGGGTTCTTTGTTTTTGACCTACCTTTTTACAGCTTTGCTGTCGGTTACATATCTGGCGGAATCTTCCTGGCTGCCCTAATCAATGCCGGTGTCCATCTGATTTATGGCGGAATTCGCTTCACCGGTCGCACCGTTGAGGTTTCTAAGCCTGCTCGAATTCAGCTCTCGATCTTGATTGCTGCCTACATGGTTGTTCAGGGGTTGAGTCTCTGGCTTGACCAGTACGCAACCGCTACCACTGCCGGTGAACTATTCACCGGGGTGAACTATACGGATGCAAATGCGATTATCCCGGGCCTTCAAATTTTGGCTTTGATTTCCCTTGCTGTTGGCTTCGCATTCGTCGTGACCGCCATCATTGGTCGCTGGAGGATTTCGATTATCGCCACCGCGCTAATGGTTGCTAGCTCACTGGTGCTAGGCGGCTTGTACCCCTGGATTGTCCAAACATTCCAGGTGGTTCCGAACGAGCGAACTCTAGAGGGGCCATACCTACAGAAAAACATTGATGCAACGCGGGTTGCCTATGACCTAGATGGTGTCGAGGTTATTGAGTATGACGCGAGCATCGTTGCCGAGCCAGGCGCACTTAGAAATGATGCAAAAACCACAGCCTCCATTCGAATCATTGACCCAGCTCTAGTTAGCGACGCCTTCAGACAGCTTGAGCAGTATCGTCAGTACTACAGCTTCCCAAACCGCCTGCATGTCGATAGGTATGAAATCGATGGTGAGAGCCAGGACACAGTTATCGCTGTTCGTGAGCTAAACCAGGCAGGTCTTGGAGATTCACAGTCCTGGTACAACTCCACGATTGTTTACACCCATGGTTTTGGAGTGGTTGCCGCCTACGGAAACAAGCGCGATAGCGATGGAAAGCCACTGTTCTTCCAGTCTGGAATTCCAACGGTGGGTGCCTTGGGCGAATTTGAGCCCCGAATTTACTTCGGTGACAACTCGCCAACCTACTCAATCGTGGGTGCTCCCGACGGTGCTGAGCCGCTGGAGTTTGACTTCCCAGCCGGTGAGGATGGCGAACGAGAGACCTATACAACGTTCGACGGTAATGGTGGTCCAGCAATCGGAGATATCTTCACCAGAATTGCCTACGCACTGAAGTTCCAGAGCGAACAAATCCTGCTCTCGGACGCCATCAACGAAAACTCACAGATTCTTTACAATCGTTCTCCAGCCGAGCGTATCGCTGAGGTGGCACCATACTTGACAGTCGATTCCGAGATTTACCCAGCGGTTGTTGATGGTCGTGTGAAGTGGATAGTGGATGGATATACAACCACCACAAAGTACCCATATTCAAACCTTGAATCCTTCAACCTGTCGATCCTTGACTCGTCTTCCGAGACATTCAACCGGACGACATCTGAGGTTAACTACATCCGAAACTCAGTAAAGGCAACGGTGGATGCCTACGACGGTTCAGTCGACCTTTACCAGTGGGACGAAGAGGATCCAATTCTTCAGGCTTGGATGGGTCTCTACCCAGACACTGTTCAGCCACGTTCGGCTATCTCTGCAGACCTTATGTCACACGTTCGATATCCATCGGATCTGTTCAAGACTCAAAGGTCAGTTCTTGGTAGCTACCACGTAACCGAGGCTGGAGCGTTCTACTCTCAGCAGGATGCCTGGATGACTCCGAATGATCCGGTTGAGGGAACAGGGCTGGGAACCTTGCAGCCTCCTTACTACCTAACACTTCAGGCTCCGGGTGACACTGAGAGTGCGTTTTCGCTCTACTCAACATTCATTCCGCAGTCCACCGGTGAAACCACTAGAAACGTTCTAACTGGCTACTTGATCGCCAATGCGGACGCTGGTAACGAGGCCGGAACTGTTAGCGAAAATTATGGAAAGCTAACCCTGCTAAACCTTCCTCGAGAAACTGTGGTCCCAGGTCCAGGTCAGGTCCAGAACAACTTCAACGCGGATAGCAATGTTTCCTCATTGCTGAACCTATTGCGCCAGGGTTCGACCAGGGTTCTCAATGGAAACCTTTTGACTCTTCCGGTTGGAGGAGGCCTACTCTATGTTCAGCCTGTCTACATCGAGTCAACCGGTGAGACCAGCTATCCACTGCTTCAAAAGATTCTGGTGGCCTTCGGCGATCAAATTGCCTTTGAGGACACCCTAGAAGAAGCCTTGGATGA
>CAZBTW010000138.1:0-2655 GCA_964494925.1 uncultured Aquiluna sp. | reverse complement strand
ATCGAGGCGTTCAGCCCGTATTCACTGGCATTGGAAAGCTCAATGGCCTGATCTGGGCTGTCATAACCAACCAGGGCGATTACGGGCCCAAACACTTCCTTGTGAAGCACCTCAGCACCGTGAGGAATGTTGGTTAGCACAGTTGGTGCATAGAAATTGGGTCCAATCTCTGGCAGCGCACGGCCACCAGTCAGCACCTTTGCACCTTCCTTTACAGCTCGCTCCACGAATCCAGATACTCGCTCAAGCTGGTTTGCAGAGGTAAGGGCTCCCAAATCAAAGTCAAACTCATTTGAACTTCCGACGCTAAGGCTTTCAACCCTTGTCTTTAGAGCTTGTTCGAACTCCTGCAGTGAATGGTTAGGCACATAGAGGCGCTCAATCGCAACGCAGAGCTGTCCAGAGTTCCCAAACGCACCGCCAATGGCGGTCTCGGCTGCCTGCTCGAGGTCGGCTCCGGGAAGAATAATCATCGGGTTCTTGCCGCCGAGTTCTAGTGAGTATCCAATCAGTCTTGAGGCTGCTCGCTGAGCAACAATTTTTCCGGTTGCAGTTGATCCAGTGAAGGCAACGTAGTCGGCGTTGTCCGTCACTGCATTGCCAACAGTTGCCGCCTCACCATGCACCACCTGCCATATTTGCTCAGGGATTCCTGCACTCACGCTCAGGTCTCTTGCTAACCTCACTGTTTTAGCAGTCTGGTTATCTGCTTTTTGAACCACCGCATTTCCAGCCATCAGGGCCGGAATCACATCCATCATGGTTAGTGCCAGGGGGTAGTTCCATGGGGTGATGATTCCCACCACACCCACTGGAGCTGGCTCCACATAGGCACTGAGCATGATCGGAGCTCCAGATTTAATGCGCTTGCGCCTCATTAGTTTCTTGGAAACCTTCGCGTAGTAGCCGATGGCTGCCAGTGATCCAGTCACCTCTTCAAAGGCGTGGGCCCTCGACTTCCCTGTCTCGGCCTGCAGTAGGTCCATGACCGTCTCTTGGTTTTCAATCAGGGTGTCCATGATTTTGTAAGCGATTCTAGATCTGCTCTTTTCATCTAGAGCTGCCCAATTAGGCTGGGCTTTTCTTGCCTCATCAAAAATCAGAGCGACATCTGAGGCAGAGTGCGATTCAATCTCGTGCAATTTGTGGCCAGTGAGCGGATTGATAACTTCAATAGTTTCCATGATTAACTCTAACTCGGAGTTATCTTCAAAGCCTTCCCACTGAGACCCCTGGGTTTGGTTGCAATTTTCTTAGCGATCAAGATAATTTCCTTCGAGGCTGGATCCTCGGGGTCACTAGAAACAATCGGCAACTGGTTGTCGGCAGCGGTTCCCAGCCCTTGGCTGATCGGAACCTTGCCCAACACGGATACCGGAGTGCCACTGATTTCGGTGAGGCGCCCTGCAACAGCTTCGCCACCGCCTGAACCAAATAGCTCCATCGGACCATTCTCGGTTGGCAGGTAGCTCATGTTTTCTATCACACCCAGAATTGACTGTCCGGTTTGCAATCCAATTGCTCCGGAACGCTCTGCAACCATAGCTGCCGTGTGTTGAGGGGTGGTCACCACAAGCGATTGTGCACTGGGAAGAAGTTGCCCAAGGCTGATGGCGACATCGCCAGTGCCGGGGGGTAAATCAACCAGCAAGAAATCAAGGTCGCCCCAGAACACATCCGTCAGAAACTGCTCCACGGCACGATGCAGCATCGGTCCGCGCCATGCCACCGGCTGGTTGTCTGAAACAAAAAAACCAATTGAAATAACCTTCACTTCATGTGCAATTGGAGGCAACATGAGTTGATCGACCTGAGTGGGGCTTTGATTCACTCCAAGCAGCTGAGGAATTGAGTAGCCAAAAATATCGGCATCCAGAAGCCCAACTTTCTTGCCTAGATTTGCAAGGGCAACAGCAAGGTTGGCGGTCAGGGTAGATTTACCAACGCCGCCTTTTCCGCTTGACACAAATATCACTCTGGTCAAGTTTCCCGGCTCTGCAAATGGATTGAACTTCGGGGGCTTATTGCCCCGCAATTTGTTAGTCAGCTCTTTACGCTCATCGGCGGTCATGGTCGTCATTTCAACCTCGACAGTTTCGAACTGCTTGGATAAGGCAGCTCTCACGTCACGTTCGATTGATTGCGCTGCTGGGCAGCCAACGATTGTGAGCTTTATGACGGCTGAAACTTTGGTGTCGGTTTCGGTGATCTGACCAACCATGCCCAATTCAGTGATCGGCGCTCTTAGCTCCGGGTCAATAACTGTTTCAAGCGCCTTTAGTGCTCGACTCATTTAGTTTTTTTGCCAGGCTTCTGATCCGCACGGAGCTCTTCGAGCAACTCTTTCATGGCTGCCCGCACTTCATCTCTTACAAAGTCCTTGGTGGCAACCTCGTCAACCGCCAGCGCCAATGCTGCAACTTCTCGTGCAAGGTATTCGGTGTCAGCTAGGTTGCGTTCGGAGCGCTGTCTATCCTGCTCAAACTTAACGCGGTCGCGGTCATCTTGGCGGTTTTGTGCAAGCAGAATTAGGGGAGCCGCATACGATGCCTGCAGAGATAGCAGCAGTGTAAGCAGCGTGAAGTTCAACGCGCGTGGATCGAATTGGGCCGAGGCCGCAGCAAGCGTGTTCCAGCTAAGCCAGATGGCAACAAA
>CAZBTW010000137.1:0-2660 GCA_964494925.1 uncultured Aquiluna sp. | reverse complement strand
TGGTGTTGGATTCCGAAGCTACCTTGCCTATCGTGCGCTGGTTCAGAGCGGATTCAAGGATGTCAAGACACTGTCTGGCGGATCTACGACGTTCCGATATCACCATGAAATCACCCATGAGACTGAGGCAATACCGGCACCTGTCTTGAACTATGCCGAAACCGAGTCGCTGTTCAAAAAGACGCCTCAGTTCTCGGGCCTTTCGGTTGACATTGATTGCACCGGGCTTGCTTGTCCAGGGCCAATCATGAAGCTCAGCGAAAAAGTCAAAGAGTTGCAGCCTGGTGACGAGGTAACGATTACAGTTTCTGACCCTGGATTCGCAGCAGATGGCCCAGCCTGGGCCAAGCGAAACGGCCATGAGTTAGTTTCGCTCGAGCCTGCCGGGTCTGGATTCAAAGCCACAATTCGCAAGGGTGGAGCGGGCGCTCTGGTCGCAGCGCAGGCTGGCTCAACCGTTCTAGCGGGACCGAATAAAACCTCATTCGTGGTTTTCTCGGGTGATTTAGACAAGCAGATAGCCGCGTTTATTATCGCCAACGGTGCGATTGCCATGGGTGAGGAAGTCTCAATGTTCTTCACCTTCTGGGGCTTGAATGCACTCCGCAAGAAAAATCCACCTAGGCGTCAAAAAAAGCTGATGGAAAAGATGTTTTCGGGCATGATGCCATCGGGACCAGAGAGCTTAAAACTGTCTCAAATGCACATGGCGGGGGCTGGAACGGCAATGATCAAGTCGGTAATGAAGAAGCACTCTGTTCAGTCGCTACCGGAACTTATGAAGGCCGCTCATGACAGCGGAGCCAGGCTAATCGCCTGCACCATGACCATGGACCTACTTGGTATTGCTCCAAGTGATTTGATTGACGGAGTGGAATTTGGTGGGGTGGCATCCTTCCTTGGTGAAGCAGCCGAATCTCACAACACTATGTTCATTTAGTTCGGACCAGCCATTCTGAGATTAGGGTTTGGCTATGGATCTGGAGAGTGAACTGGGTGACTTTGGTCGATGGCTAAATGCTCGTGGTACCAGTGACAATACCCAGAAGGCGTATCTGGGTGACGTTCGGGATTACTTGGACTTTCAGAAATCGAGTAAGCCTGAGCTGAACCTAGACTCGTTGCGGAACTGGCTATACCGACAGTCTCAAGCAGGTGCTTCAAAATCCACGCTGGCTCGGAAGACTTCTTCAATTAAAGCCTTCACTGCTTGGCTGCTCGACAACGGGCACATTGACCAGGATCCAGGCTTGCGACTTAGGTCACCAAAGTTAGATCGCCCACTGCCCAAGGTTGCATCGGAGTCTTCACTTTCTGAACTACTTGAGCGATTAGCGAGTCAAGCCGCCCCGGAGAATCCTCAGGGGATTATGGCGCAGCTGGTTATTGAATTGCTTTATTCAACCGGCATGCGAGTCAGTGAATTGAGCGGCCTGAAACTCGAAGACATCGATCACTCACGAATGCTTCTAAAGGTCACGGGCAAGGGAAACAGGCAGCGAATGCTGCCCTATGGGCAAAATGCCAAGAATGCGATAGGCCTCTGGATTAGAGCCGGGCGACCCCGTTTTGAGGTTGAAGATTCCCCGTCGACCCTGCTTCTAAGTTCCCGCGGCAAGAAAGTCGGTGTTCGACAGCTCTACGATTTGGTCGCCAAGAATCTTGCATCCACGGCTACCGGCGCCGCCGGGCCACACACCCTGCGACACTCAGCAGCAACCCACCTCCTGGACCACGGCGCGGATCTGCGCGCAGTTCAGGAGATTCTTGGTCACGCATCACTTGGGACCACCCAGATCTACACGCATGTGTCGGTCGAGCGTCTCAGGTCGTCCTTTGATAAGGCTCATCCGCGAGCCTAGGACTTCAAAACGCTCGGCTGTAACGACCCAAAGAACAGCTCAGGGTTCAGATATCCTTGGCTTGATCGAACTGAAAGATGGATGCAGCCACTGCAGTGCTCCACAAAAGTTTTGCTGCTGCTGCAATAAACACCTACGACCTGCCCTCTTTCGACTTCAGTTCCTACCTCCAGGTCTGAACACAGTTGCTCGAAGCTCACCAATAGCCCCGAACCGTCCTTGATTGTCAAGATGCTGCGATTGACGACTGTGCCGGAAAAACTAATCGTTCCAGCGGTAGGGGCAGTGACTGGGTTCTGTCCCGGCTGGAAATCGATCCCTCGATGACCGGAGCCATGGGCCTTTATGGGTGCAACATATTGCGACTTGATGTTGAAGTTTGGCACTGGCACGGCCCAGATGTCAGCGGTCGACAAAGCGCTTGTGGTTGGGAAAAAAACAACTGACAAAAAAGCGATAATTTTTAGCATTTCGTCAGCTTTGCTGATTGGTCTAATGCTCTTGCTAAAACGGGCGAAGGGCTAGCAAAACCGGCAAATTGCTTGGTATGCTTACAACACGTCCATTACTTAGGTAATTGGCGAATTCGCGTGTTCCAATCACTTTGACAACTCGGTCCTAGCAATAGGTGCTGTCAAAAGGAATGCCAGGGGTTTGGTCGACCGACCTAACCATAAACCTGAGTGGACGCAACTGCGTCCAAGAGGACGGCCAATTGGCCATGCTCACAATGCGTCAGCTACTGGACGCGGGAGTTCACTTCGGGCACCAGACTCGTCGTTGGACCCCAAAAATGCA
>CAZBTW010000136.1:0-2708 GCA_964494925.1 uncultured Aquiluna sp. | reverse complement strand
AGGCAAGGCCAAACGTGACCGTCGACATTGCCGCCCTTGCCATCAAGAGTGGGAATTGCGCCGTTCTACGGGGCGGAAGTGCTGCTGAGAGCACTAATCAGGTTCTGATTTCTCTGATCCAACGCGGTCTTGAAAAAGCTGGTCTCCCAAGGCATGTTGTGGTTACCGTAGACCCGTTCGGGAGAGCCGGTGCAGTGGAGTTGATGCAGGCCCGAGGGTTTGTGGATGTTCTAATTCCAAGAGGCTCAGCCCAATTGATTCAAACGGTGGTCATGGAATCCAAGGTCCCAGTGATTGAAACCGGAGACGGTGTTGTGCACATTTTCGTTGACGAATCGGCGGACCTGGAAAAGGCCGTTCACATCATCGTGAACTCAAAGGTCCAAAGGCCTTCAGTTTGTAATTCACTTGAAACTCTGCTCGTTCACGAATCTGTTGCTGGAGAATTGCTTCCAAAGCTTGCCCAAAAGCTTGCCGCATATTCAGTAGTTGTCCACGCTTGCGAGAAAAGCGCTCCACTAATTCCTGGGTCGGTTGCAGCAACTGAGGACGATTGGGGAACTGAATACCTTGCACTGGAGCTCTCCGTGAAGGTTGTCTCGGGCATCGAGGATGCTCTGGAGCACATCTCTAGGTATTCAACCAAGCACACTGAATCAATCCTCACCGAATCAATTGAGAATGCAGAACGCTTTCTGCAGGCAGTCGATTCAGCGGTAGTAATGGTCAATTCCTCAACCAGGTTCACCGATGGTGGTGAATTCGGATTGGGTGCTGAAGTTGGAATTTCTACTCAAAAGCTCCACGCACGTGGCCCGATGGGGTTGGCGGAATTAACTTCAACAAAGTGGTTGGTGCGCGGTAACGGGCAAGTCCGAAGCTAAACTTATAAGGGTAGAAGGAGCCGAATTGATTTCAGTACTAATTTCAGAGGGTGCAATTGTTCACCAAAGCGAATTGCCTATTCCGGCAATTGTCTACGGAGTGATTGCAATAAGCGCATTTTTGGCTTTGGCTTTTGTGACTTGGTCCTACCGTGATGTAGCAAATCGTCACTCACACAGGTCATCAACTAACAAGGCCAGCCACTAGCAGTTATGGCTTCCCAGCGACCACGCATTGGTGTGATGGGTGGAACATTCGACCCAATTCACCATGGTCACTTGGTGGCGGCCAGTGAGGTAGCTGCGGCCCTAGAGCTTGATGAGGTTATCTTCGTTCCAACTGGGCAGCCTTGGCACAAAAAAGCCGTCAGTTCGGCTGAGCACCGCTACCTGATGACGGTAATTGCAACGGCAGCCAACCCGCAGTTCACTGTCAGTCGAATCGACATCGACAGACCAGGAATCACCTACACAATTGACACTCTCACCGACATTTCCAACCAGCGGCCAGACTCTGACTTGTTTTTTATCTCGGGAGCCGATGCAATTGCGCAGATTTTGGCCTGGAAAGAAATAGATCAGGTTTGGTCACTGGCAGAGTTTGTGGCTGTGAGCAGGCCGGGACATAGCCTCGAGCTGCCGAAGGCGCCGGATGCGAAAATCTCAGTCCTAGAAGTGCCTGCGCTATCAATTTCTTCAACCAACATCCGTGAGCGAGCCGGAGCGCATAAGCCAATCTGGTATTTGGTTCCCGACGGAGTGGTTCAATACATTGCTAAGCATTCGCTGTATGGGGGCCAGGAGTGACCACTGGGCTAACAAGACGAGAGTTACGAGAGCTGGAGCGTCGCGGGGCCAGTACCCCAGAGATTATTGCCTCGAGTGAAGCCGCAGTAAGCGTTGAGACGGCAGTTGAGAATGCCCCAATGCCCTCAACTCAAGGGCTTACCAGGCGTGAGATGAGAGAACGCGGTCTTTTGGGGACCAGTCCTCAAGAGATCAGTGACATTCAGCCTCCGGTTGCTCAAACGGTAGTTTCTACCGAGCCAGAGCCAGTTCGCGTGGCAGAGCCGGTGGTCCTGCAAAGTCGCCGGCAATTGCGGGAGGCCATGATTGAGCAAGGCAGTGAACCTGCTTTAACCTCAAGCGCAGTGTCCGGTGAGCTAGTGTCCCTTGATTCTCCAGAAGAATCCGGTGATGACCTAGTCTTCACCGGAGTCAACATGCTGGCAGAGCCAACTACCCAATCAATAATTTTGGACTTGCCTTCTGACCCAATATCGCTTCCTGTCGACACTGGTGAAATAACGATCACCGGGTCAATTTCAATCGTGTCAGACCCGACAACGGATTCTCAGCCTGCCGGATTCGACATTGATTCAGATCTAACCAGCGAAAGTGAAGTCGTTGGAGTAGTTTCCTCGGTGAATCCAGTTAGCGCATCCGATTTGATTGATTTGAGAGCACCAATTGGGGTTGTTCCACAATCTGTACTTCGAAAAGGCTGGTGGAAGCCGTGGGCGGTGGCATTGGGTGCGCTGGCGCTTGCTATTACTGCCATACTTTCTAGCATTACAATTCTCGGAGCCTTGGGAGGCTGACTCTTTGCCAGCAACTAAAGAAACAATCGATCAAGTTCAAATTGCAGCACAGGTGGCCAGTGACAAGCTGGGCGAGAATCTCGTGGCCTTGGACGTAACTGAGCCATTTGCCTTGGCTGAGGTTTTTCTAGTGATCAGTGCCACCAATGAACGTCAGGTTCAGTCCATCGCTGATGCGATTGAGGATGAGTTTCTGAAACACAAAATCAAGGCTCGCTTCCGT
>CAZBTW010000135.1:0-2729 GCA_964494925.1 uncultured Aquiluna sp. | reverse complement strand
TAGATGCCATGGTGAGAGCTTCTGAATGGAAGAGATCTCAGGCTGCAATTGGCACAAAAACAACAGATGTTTCATTTGGAACCGGACGCAGAGTCCCACTGACAACAAGGTTTACTCGCCATGAAAATTAGAACCAGCACACTTGCGGACTTGAAGCACAAAGGACAGAAGTTCACAGCACTGACCAGCTATGACATGCACACCGCAGCAATCTTCGACGAAGCCGGGATTGAAGTTTTGCTGGTAGGCGATTCAGCCAGCGATAACGTTCTTGGGTACCAAGGGACTACCCCGATCACCCTGGATGAAATGATTCCGTTCGGCAGAGCGGTAGCCAATGCCGCAAAGAGCGCACTGGTGGTGGTTGATCTTCCATTTGGTTCATATGAAGTTAGCGCAGCTGAAGCTCTCAACAACTCGATAAAGGTGATGAAGTCAACAGGTGCCGATGCCGTCAAACTGGAGGGCGCAAAGCTTGAGCAGATTGCAGCTCTTGCCAGCAATGGAATTCCCGTAATGGGACATGTTGGGTTTACCCCTCAAAGTGTCAACACACTTGCTGGCTACAAGGTTCAAGGAAAAACGAAGGAGCAGGCCGACCAGCTAATTGCAGACTGTCTAGCAATTCAGACTGCTGGAGCCTTCGCAATCGTGCTGGAGATGATTCCGGCTGACTTGGCACGGGATGTTTCAAGCAAACTACAAATACCAACCATTGGCATCGGCGCCGGCGCAGACTGCGATGGCCAGATTCTGGTTTGGCAGGATTTTGCTGGTCTCGGTACTCGCTCTCCTAGGTTCGCAAAACAGTATCTCAACCTTCGAACTGACCTTGCTGATGCTGCAAGGCTCTACCGCGAGGAAGTTGTCCAGGGCAAGTTCCCTGCACCCGAGCAAAGCTTTTAGTCTTTCCAGTCTGCGTCATCTTCATCACGAAGTTTGCGAGCCTTCTCCAGGAGCATTTCCTTGCCCTTTGCAGCCTCGGCGGCTGAACCAAAAGGCCCAATTCGATCTACCGAGAGCGATTGAGGCCCGGATTCAACCTGATTTGTTTTGAGGTTTAGCCAAAATTGAGGCTTGTCGTCCAAGTTCCCTCCCGAAATGAATTAGAAAAATAGACTACTGGTATGCCAAAGGCCGCCGACAAGACATTATTACCAGGAACGATTTCCCGCCCTCGTGCCGTTCCTCAAGGAATACAAAGACCAGAGTACGTTGGCAGGCCGGCACCGGCGCCGCATGTTGGCGGAGATAAGTATGATTCAGAAACAATCGAACGAATTAGAAGGGCAAGCAAGCTAGCCGCACAAGCTCTGCAAACAGTCCTAGATCATGCACAGCCGGGCGTGACGACAGACTTTCTGGACAAGATTGGCCATGAGTTTCTCTGTGATTCTGGAGCGTACCCATCCACACTTGGTTACCGCGGATTTCCCAAGTCGCTTTGCACATCCCTAAATGAGGTGATTTGCCATGGAATACCTGATGACACCGTCATCGAGGACGGAGACATCATCAATGTTGACATTTCCGCCTATTTGGATGGTGTTCATGGGGACACCAATGGGACGGTTGTCATCGGCGATGGGCCAGAGGAAGTTCGGCTTCTTGTTGAACGAACAAAAGAGGCGCTGAACCGAGGCATAAATGCCGCAAAGCCCGGCCGTGAGGTGAACATAATTGGAAGGGCCATTGAGACCTACGCGAAACGGTTCAACTACGGAGTGGTTCGAGACTTTACTGGACACGGAGTTGGAACTAGTTTTCACTCTGGCCTGATCATCCCTCACTATGACGAACCGGCTTATCGGGACCTAATCGAACCAGGCATGGTTTTCACCATCGAACCAATGCTCACTCTCGGAAGTCAAGATTGGGAGATGTGGAAAGACGACTGGACAGTTACCACCAAAGACAAAAGCTACACCGCCCAGTTTGAGCACACTCTGCTTATAACCGAGTCCGGTGCTGAGATTCTGACGCTGCCATGATGAATTCCAGCGCAGTTGGCATCGACATTGGCGGCTCAGGAATCAAAGCTGCCGTTGTTGACATTCGTTCCGGTGAGCTGTTATCCGAGAGGCTTCGAATTGAAACCCCATCAGGTGGTAGGCCAGGCGACATTGCCGAGGTTTGCAAGCAGCTGATCCTTGATTTGGAAGTGCCCAAAGAGCTCACGGTTGGTGTGTGCTTCCCGGCTGTTGTCAGCCACGGAGTCACCAAGTCAGCGGCCAATGTCAGCCAGGAGTGGATCGGCCTGAAAGCCGAACGCCTTTTCAACAAGAGCCTCGGTAGAAAGACTCATGTCTTGAACGACGCTGATGCCGCCGGAGTAGCTGAGATGCGCTTTGGTGCCGGGAAAAAAGCCAAGGGCCTCACAATTATGACAACCCTCGGAACCGGCATTGGTTCTGCTCTTTTTCTGAATAAGCGACTGATCCCGAATGCCGAGCTAGGCCATTTGGACATCGGTGAGATCCAGGATTTTGAAAAATATGCATCCTCCGGCGTGATGGAAGCCGAAGGGTTGAGTTTTGAGCAGTGGGCCGAGCGTTTGCAAATCTTTTATTCACACCTTGAGATGCTCTTTAATCCAGATTTATTCATCGTCGGTGGCGGGATAAGTAAATCACACGAACAATTTCTGCCGCTGCTGAGGCTTCAAACAAAGATCATTCCGGCTAAAACTAGAAATGCAGCCGGAATAATTGGTGCAGCGGCAATGGCCA
>CAZBTW010000134.1:0-2799 GCA_964494925.1 uncultured Aquiluna sp. | reverse complement strand
ATTTACAACCCACGCAACGGTGAGCTCTACCACCGCGACCCACGTCAGGTGGCCCACAAGGCAGAGCGTTACCTGCAGTCAACAGGCATTGCAGACACGGCTTTCTTTGCTCCAGAAGCTGAGTTTTTCATCTTCGACGACGTTCGCTACGAAGTGAAGTCAAACACTGCATTCCACAGCGTTGACTCAATTGAGGGCGCCTGGAACACAGCTCGCAAGGAAGACGGCGGAAACCTTGGAAACAAGACACCTTTCAAGGGTGGCTACTTCCCAGTTTCACCAGTTGACCACCTAGCTGACATCAGGGACACAATTGTTCTCGAGCTTGAAGCCGCTGGTCTTTCGGTTGAGCGCAGCCACCACGAGGTTGGTACCGCCGGTCAGTGTGAGATTAACTACCGCTTCGATACCCTGGTCAAGAGTGCCGATGATCTTCTGAAGTTCAAGTACATCGTCAAGAACGTAGCAAACCAGTATGGCAAGACTGCTACCTTCATGCCTAAGCCGCTGTTCAACGACAACGGTTCCGGTATGCACATTCACCAGTCACTCTGGAAAGACGGCAAGCCACTGTTCTACGACGAAGCAGGTTACGGATCACTTTCGGACATCGCACGCTGGTACATCGGTGGAGTCCTGAAGCACGCACCTAGCCTGTTGGCATTCACAAACCCATCAATCAACTCTTACCACCGTCTGGTGCCAGGCTTCGAAGCTCCTGTGAACCTTGTTTACTCGGCTGGTAACCGCTCGGCAGCAATCCGCATCCCAATGACCGGATCAAACCCGAAGGCTAAGAGAATTGAGTTCCGTGCTCCAGACAGCTCTGGAAACCCATACTTGGCATTCGCAGCCATGATGATGGCTGGACTTGATGGAATCAAGAACCGAATCGAACCACACGAGCCAGTGGATAAGGACCTTTACGAACTCCCACCAGAGGAAGCAAAGTCAATCCCACAGGTTCCAGGTGACCTTGAGTCCGTGCTAAAGGCGCTCGAGGCTGACCACGAGTACCTGATGGAAGGCAATGTCTTCACCAAGGACTTGATCGAAAACTGGATCGACTACAAGCGTGAGAAGGAGCTGAAGCCAATGGCTCAGCGACCACACCCTTACGAGTTCGAGCTTTACTACGGCGTATAGTCGCAGCTAAAAATAGCCAGGCAGATGTTACTGCCTGGCTATTTTTTTACTCAAAAAACAAACGCTCAAACACAACCCGAGCTTTTCTGGTTGAGGCTAGATAGTACTCTTCAAGCTCTGAGGCTGACCCTGCTGGGTACTCCAGAATCCTTGCGATGGCTTCGAGCGCCTCTCTGTCTACTGGCAATTGATCGGTTGCCTTATCGTATGCCAGAACCTGGGCAGACCTGATTCGTGAGCAGAGCAGCCACGCCTCTCGAAGTGTCACTGCATCAGCCTGATTCACGAAACCGAGATGTTCCAGCCGCTCAAGTGATTCCAACGTGCCCAAGAGTCCCACTTCGGGATGCTTACCGACATGCTGCAACTGCATGAATTGCACCAGCCACTCGATGTCGCTCAGAGCCCCTTTGCCAAGCTTCAAATGCCGGGTGGAATCCGCTCCCTGAGGCAGTCTTTCACTCTCAACCCGAGCCTTCATTAGTCTGATGTCCACCAGCTGCTTGTGCTTCAAGGATTCCGGGTAGCGATAACCATCAATCAATTTGGTGAATTCTTGACGGAGCTGTGCTGACCCTGCGAATGCCCTTGCACGCAACAGTGCCTGGAACTCCCATGTCTCTGCCCACTTTTCGTAGTAACCAGAATATGCAGCCAGGGACTTGATTCGGGGTCCATTTTTTCCCTCTGGCCTGAGGTCAAGATCAAGTTGAAAATCGAGAATTGGATCTTTTGCCAATGCGATCAACTTAGCGATCACCGACTCCGCTTGGCTTTGAATCGATGACTCGGAGTTTTGATAAACAAACATCACATCAGCATCTGATCCAAAGCCCTGCTCTCGACCACCAAGCCGGCCCATTGCGATGATCGAAATATCGATTTCCTGCGGGCTGGTTCGAAGGGCAAGGCAGAGCATTGCGTCTAGATAGACCTCGGTGATTTCCGTTAGCGCGAGTGATATTTGACCGACCGAGGTTAGGCCAGTAGTCGCCGCAATGGCTGTTCGCAAGGTTTCCCGTCTGCGAATAAGCCGAATGCTCTCTGCCGCCTTATCAACATCCGCTGTTCGACTCAAGATTGATTTGACTTCATTTTCTAGTTTCTGATAGCTAGATGGCTGCAACTCACCCTCGTCGCCAAGCCAAAAGCTGGACTCTGGAGTGTATTCAAGGAGTCTTGCAATGAAGTTAGAAGAGGACAAAACTCGCATTAGCCTCTCGGCTGCACCCGAGGAATCCCTCAACATTTTTAGGAACCAGTGCGTGTCACCTAACTGCTCAGACAGTCGCCTAAAACTAAGAAGTGCTCTGTCTGGATAGACTCCGTCTGCCATCCAGCTGATTAGCACTGGCAACAACGTCCGTTGAATTGTGGCGCGCCTTGACACACCCTGACTGAGAGCTCGGATGTGTCTATTGGCACCAGCTGGATCTAAGAAACCCAGAGAACTTAGTCTGTTCTCGATTGCTTCAGTTGAAAGAGAAACATGTCCAGCGTCCAGCTCGGCCGTGGCTGCCAATAGCGGACGGTAAAAAACAGATTCATGCAGGGCGGTAATGCGCAACTTTGCCTTCAGCCACTGGTCGTTGAGCATTTCAGCAGACATTTTGGGGTTTATCCCCCGGGCAATTCTCCGCAACTCCGTTGAGT
>CAZBTW010000133.1:0-2807 GCA_964494925.1 uncultured Aquiluna sp. | reverse complement strand
TCAATCTCGCGCTGCATCAATCGACGAAGTGGCCTTGCGCCATAAACCGGGTCGTAGCCCTTCTCGGCTAGCCAGAGCCTGGCGGCCGGTGTGACACCCAAATTCAGGCGCTTGTCTTCAAGCCTTGCGGTGAGCTTCTCAATATTGAGGTCAACTATGAAGCCGAGCTCTTCAACGCTCAAAGAGTCAAACAGCACGATCTCATCTAATCGGTTTAGGAACTCCGGCTTGAATGAAGCCCGAACAGTTTCCATGACCGCAGTTGACTTCTGCTCAGCCGATAGTTCCTTGTCAATTAGGAACTGTGAGCCGAGGTTAGAGGTCATGATCATGATCACGTTTCTAAAATCAACGGTTCGTCCCTGACCATCGGTTAGTCGACCATCGTCTAGAACCTGCAGCAAAACATCGAATACCTCGGGGTGTGCCTTTTCGATTTCATCGAAAAGAATCACCGAATATGGCCTGCGTCTAACGGCTTCGGTTAGCTGACCACCCTCGCCATATCCGACATATCCCGGAGGGGCTCCGATTAGTCGGCTGACGCTGTGTTTTTCGCCGTATTCGCTCATGTCGATGCGCACCATCGAGCGCTCATCATCAAACAGGAACTCGGCTAGCGACTTGGCCAGCTCCGTCTTACCAACACCGGTTGGTCCCAGAAACAAAAAGGATCCGGTGGGTCGATCTGGGTCCGAGATGCCGGCCTTGGTCCTGCGGACAGCATCGCTGACGGCCCGAACCGCCTTGGCCTGACCAATCAGGCGCTTACCAAGTTCGTTTTCAAGGTTTAGAAGCTTCTTGGACTCTCCAGCCAACAACCTTCCAGTTGGAATTCCGGTCCAGGCAGAAACAACCGCTGCAATCTCGTCTTCAGAGACCTGATCGCCGACCATTCGGTCGGCAGATTTTGCATCTGTTTCTGCACGCTCTGCCTCGTTGAGCTCTTTTTCAAGTGCTGGAATCTCGCCATAGAGGAGCTTCGAGGCAGCCTCTAGGTTTCCCTCGCGTTGGGCTCGCTCTGCTTGAATCCGCAAGGAATCAAGCTTGGTCTTGAGATCACCGATCTTGTTGAGCTCGCTGCGCTCTGCTTCCCAGCGGGCGTTAAGTTCATTCAGCTTCTGTTGTTTCTGAGTAAGGTCTTCCTGCAGCTTCTCGAGGCGCTGCTTTGAGGCCTCGTCTTTTTCCTTTTTCAAAGCCAGCTCTTCTAGCTTCAGCCTGTCGACAGATCTGCGAAGCTCATCGATCTCAACCGGAGCCGAGTCAATCTCCATGCGCAATCTAGATGCTGCCTCATCAACTAGGTCAATAGCCTTATCGGGCAACTGACGGCCAGTTATGTAGCGATTGGAAAGAGCTGCTGATGCAACCAGGGCACTGTCTGCGATGGTGACCTTGTGGTGAGCTTCGTAGCGCTCTTTCAGACCACGCAAGATTGCAACGGTGTCCTCAACCGACGGCTCACCGACGAAGACCTGCTGGAAACGTCGTTCCAGTGCGGAGTCTTTCTCGATCCGCTCGCGATATTCATTCAGTGTTGTGGCACCAATCAGGCGCAATTCACCACGAGCAAGCATTGGCTTGAGCATGTTGGATGCATCCATTGATCCATCGGCAGCTCCCGCCCCAACCAGGGTGTGGAGCTCATCAACAAAGGTAATGACCTGGCCTTCGGCATCCTGAATCTCTTTTAGAACCGCCTTTAGGCGCTCCTCAAATTCACCGCGGAACTTACTGCCGGCAACCATTGCCGAAAGATCCAGGCTGATTAGGGTTTTGCCCTTCAGGCTCTCTGGCACGTCTCCGGCAACAATTCGCTGCGCTAGGCCCTCAACAACCGCTGTCTTACCAACACCAGGTTCTCCGATAAGCACCGGGTTGTTCTTGGTTCTGCGCGACAATACCTGACTAACCCTGCGGATTTCGGCATCTCTACCGATAACCGGATCGAGCTTTCCGGATCGAGCAACTGCTGTTAGATCAAGCCCGAATTGTTCAAGTGCACTTTTTTGTTCTTCTTGTTGGCTTTGCTGTTGATTCATCAACGCCTCCTCCATAAGACCATTGACCCGGAGCGCTCTGGGCGCTGTCCTGGGTTGAGCCTGATAACTCCTTGGTCACCAGCGGCAAACACTCGGTTTCCTGGCTGGCTCATAACCTGATCGGCAAGTTCGCGCTCTAGATCGCGAACCCTAAGTTTTAGTGCTGCATTCTCAGTCACCAGATCCAGCACTCGCTTGATTCCCTCAAGCGAAACCCCTTCGGCGCTTAGCTTGGCGACCTCGCGCAATTTGGCAACATCCTGCATTGTGTAGCGGCGGGATTTACCGGAGGTTCTGGTTGGTGAAACCAACCCCAGGCGGTCATACTGCCTCAGTGTTTGGGGGTGCATACCGCATAGGTCAGCGGCAACTGAAATCACAAATAATGGTGTGTCTTCACTTATCTCCACAACCCCTCCTTACAGAAGCCCTGCCTTGCTAATTAGTGATGCTCGTGGATCCTCATCAGGGATTTCAGCGTCGAAGGCCTTTAGGGCTTCTTCCGCTTTCTTGCTGACTCGGTTTGGAACTAAAACTTCAACGGTTGCTAGCAGATCACCCATGCGATCGCCCTGAACTCCCTTGCCCTTGACTCGCAAGGTTCTGCCATTTGGGGTTCCAGGAGAAACCTTTAGCTTCACCGGATCACCACCGAGCACTGGAACCTGAATGGTTGCTCCCAGCACTGCCTCAGCAAAGGTCACTGGAACTACCACCCGAACGTTATCGCCGTCTCTGGTGAAGACCGGGTGTGGTCTGACCTTG
>CAZBTW010000132.1:0-2812 GCA_964494925.1 uncultured Aquiluna sp. | reverse complement strand
CTTTGACAAGGCTGGGGTAGCAATTCCAACTCAGGCTGATTGGGAGACACTAAAGAAGTCGGTCATGAAGCACGGTATCTACAACCAGAACCTGCAGGCTGTTCCACCAACCGGATCAATCTCCTACATCAACAACTCGACCAGCTCCATCCACCCAATTGCATCTCGCATCGAGATTCGCAAGGAAGGAAAGCTCGGCCGCGTTTACTACCCAGCCCCATTCCTATCGGAAGACACCTGGGACTACTACGACGATGCATATGACGTTGGTCCTGACAAGATCATTGACACCTACGCGGTTGCAACCCAGCACGTTGACCAGGGTCTATCACTGACCCTGTTCTTCAAGGACACTGCAACCACTAGAGACGTGAACCGCGCACAGATTCTTGCATGGCGCAAGGGCATCAAGACCATTTACTACATCCGTATTCGCCAGCAGGCACTCTCGGGCACCGAGGTTGACTCTTGCGTAAGCTGCATGCTCTAGGAAACAGGGGAAAACACTAATGGACAAACTCAAGCTAATCAGCCGTCCAGTTAACTGGAACAAGATTGATGACCCAATTGACCTAGATGTTTGGAACCGTCTCACATCTAATTTCTGGTTGCCAGAAAAGGTGCCAATCTCAAACGACATTCAGTCTTGGGAGACTCTGAGGCCTCACGAGAAGACGCTGACAATGCACGTCTTCACTGGTCTAACCATGCTGGACACCATTCAGGGAACCATTGGTGCTGCCAGCTTGCTGCCAGATGCTAGGACCCAGCACGAAGAGGCGGTCATCACCAACATCGCCTTCATGGAGTCTGTGCATGCCAAGAGCTACTCTTCGGTGTTCTCGACCCTGTGCTCAACTGCAGACATTGACGAAGCTTTCCGCTGGTCAGAAGACAACCCACACCTGCAGAAAAAAGCCGAAATCATTCTTGGCTACTACAACGGTGATGACCCACTGAAGCGCAAGGTTGCCTCAACCCTGCTTGAGAGCTTCCTGTTCTACAGCGGTTTCTACCTGCCAATGTATTGGTCTTCGAGAGCCAAGCTAACCAACACTGCAGACTTGATTCGCCTAATCATTCGTGACGAAGCAATTCACGGTTACTACATCGGTTACAAGTACCAGTTGGCACTTGCCGAGCAGTCAGCCGAACGTCAGGAAGAGCTCAAGAGCTACACCTACGACCTACTTCTAGAGCTCTACGAGAACGAGGTCAAGTACACGGCGGACCTCTATGACGAGATGGGCCTAACCGCCGACGTCAAGAAGTTCTTGCACTACAACGGCAACAAGGCTCTGATGAACCTTGGCTACGACGCCCTATTCCCGAAGGACGAGTGTGATGTCAACCCAGCGATCTTGGCGGCTCTGTCACCAAACGCTGATGAGAACCACGACTTCTTCTCCGGGTCAGGATCTTCATATGTAATCGGTAAGCACGAATCAACTACCGATGATGACTGGGACTTCTAAGGAGGCGACCATGGATTGCAATTGCGGTAAAGATAGCTGCAACTGCGGCACCAAGCACTAACGAAATCGATAGAGCCGGGCGACATTAGTTGCCCGGTTTTTTCGCCCCCAAACCTAGGAGAGACAAATGGACGGCACGCTACTTTTAGCCTTTGCCGTAACTCTTGGTGCCGGGCTATCAACCGGTATTGGTTCAGCCCTAGCCTTCTTCACCAAAACCACCAACAAAGCATTCTTTGCGGTTTCGATGGGGTTTTCTGCCGGGGTAATGATCTATCTGAGCTTTGTGGAGATTCTCCCCAAGTCCACCCAATACCTGGCAACTTCAGTGTCCGAAATAGAGGCCGCTGCATTTGCAGCGGGTGCACTGATTCTAGGCATGGTTGTTATGGCGGTCATTGACGCGCTGGTGCCATCTGGGGCTAACCCGCATGAGAACACCTCGATCGAGCTAATTGGCTCGGATGAGACCCAACTAGCTTTGATCGAAGCGGCACAGAAAAAGTCACTGCTTAGAACCGGCGTCTTTGTTGCCCTGGCCATTGCCATCCACAACTTTCCAGAGGGCCTCGCGACCTTCCTGCTGGTTCTGGATGACCCTCAAATTGGTATCGCCCTGGCAATTGCAGTCGCCATGCACAACATCCCAGAGGGAATCGCAGTTTCGGTTCCCGTATACTACGCAACGAAATCCCGGACCAAAGCCTTCAAGCTCAGTTTTCTATCCGGTCTTGCTGAGCCAGCTGGTGCAGTGATTGGGTATTTGATCCTGAGACCTTTTCTGACTGACTTCTCACTCGGGTTTATCTTCTCGATGGTCGCCGGGGTAATGGTTTTTCTAGCGATTGACACCCTGCTGCCAACTGCCAAGAACTCGGCCCGTGGCCACCTGACTGTTTATGGCCTGATGGCGGGAATGGCAGTCATGGCAACCAGCTTGGTATTACTCAGGATTTGAAAAACCCCCGCCAGGAAGATTCCTGACAGGGGTTATTCGAGCTAATCGGAAAATTACTTAAGGGTAACCTTGCCGCCAGCTGCTTCGATCTTTGCCTTGGCCTCTTCAGCAACTTCCTTCTTCGCACCCTCAAGGATGGTTGAAGGGGCTGCGTCTACAAGTGCCTTGGCTTCGCCTAGGCCTAGGTTAGTGATTCCACGAACCTCCTTGATAACCTGGATCTTCTGGTCGCCTGCAGCATCAAGAACAACGTCAAACTCGTCCTTCTCTTCTGCTGGAGCGTCGCCACCAGCAGCGCCACCGGCTGCTGCAACAGCAACTGGTGCTGCTGCTGATACTTCGAATACTTCTTCGAACTTCTTTACGAAGTCTGAAAGCT
>CAZBTW010000131.1:0-2812 GCA_964494925.1 uncultured Aquiluna sp. | reverse complement strand
CGCAACGAAAGGCATTGATACTCGAAGAAGTGTCTCTTGCTGGTGCTAGAAAAATTTCAGAGCTGGCCTCAAGTCTTGGAGTTTCCGAGGTGACAATCAGGCGGGATGTTGAAACGCTTGCGGATCAGGGGCTGGTGGACAAGGTTCACGGTGGGGTAACGGCTAATTCGCTTTCATCAACTGTGGAGCCACCTTTTGCATTCAATTCCCTCAAGGAACAGAACGCTAAGGATGCAATTGCCAAGATTGCAGCCGAGATGGTCCACCCTGGAAATGCCATCGCACTTATGGGTGGAAGCTCGGTCTACGCGCTAGCGAAGCGACTCCGGGACGTGCCTTCGATAACAGTGGTAACGAACTCGGTGCCGGTTTCAGACCTGTTCGCCCAAACCCCAAGGGCAGATCAGACAGTTGTTCTTACCGGGGGCGTCCGGACGCCAACCGATTCGCTGGTTGGCAATATCGCAACCGAAGTGTTTTCCAGATTCAACCTAGACATGGTTTTCATGGGAACCCACGGCATGGACACTGAATTTGGATTCAGTTCCCCAAATCTGGTTGAAGCAGACACGAACCGCGAGGTAATCAGAAGGGCAGGAAAACTGATTGTGCTGGCCGACTACACCAAGTGGGGCTGCCGCGGATTCACATCCTTCGCTGAACTGTCTGAGGCAAACACAGTTATTACGACAGAAGGATTGAGCACAGAGGCTCTCGAAATTTTGCGCACCAATGTGCCAGAAGTGTTGCTAGCTAGGCCTTAGCCAGCTTTAGCGAAAGCAAGTAGCTTCCGATCGGCTTGCCGAATCTCTTTGCCACATCCGCCAAGTGCCCCTGTTCAACAAATCCATGCTTCTTGTGCAGAGCAATCGAGGCGTGTGCTCCCCTATCAGCAATTACAGCAATCACCTCTTTGATGCCCGCTTGTTCACAGGCACGAATAAGGGCTTCGAACAACTTGGATCCAAGGCCTTTGCCGGTTGCTGGAGCAGAGAGGTAGATGGAATTCTCCACCACTTTTAGGTAGCTGGTCCGCTGACGCCAGGGTGAAACATAGGCAAACCCCAAGACCTCACTGCCGCGAGCCAGCACCAGAAACGGCAGGGCAAACTTCTCTGACATTTCAAAACGCTCTTGCCAATAACCCAGATCGAGCGGAACGTCATCGAAGGTAATCACTGTGTTCTGGATGAAGTAGTTGTAGATGTCCTTGATTGCCGGCAGATCGGTTTGCTCTACTTTACGAATTACAGGCTCGGCCAGAGGTGCTGCTGGTTTCTGCCGAAGCTTTCGAACCATCGCCCATCGGGTTTCGCTGTCGACCATCTAACAGCTCCAATCGATCGGCTCGAGCCCCAACTGTTGCAGATGATTGTTACAACTAGAAAACGGCTTCGAACCAAAAAACCCTCGGTAACTAGACAGTGGTGACGGGTGGGGGCTTTGCAGGACCTTGGATTCGGTCAAGATTGGAATGAGGCTCTGGGCACGTTGGCCCCACAAAATAGCAAACAGCTTTCCATCATGAACTGCCTGCAGGGCTCTGATTGCAACCTCCGTAAACTCTTCCCAGCCAATGTCAACATGAGCACCTGTCTCACCAACCCTGGTGGAAAGACTGCGGTTTAGGAGCATCACGCCGCGTTCGGCCCAGACTGAGATGTCGGCATTTAGTACCTGATCGGTGCCTAGGTCATCACGCAGCTCCTTGAAAATGTTTCGCAGAGTCGGCGGAATCGGGCTGGTTCCTGGAGGGACACAGAAAGCTAGTCCGGTGGCATGATCTTTAGTTGGATACGGATCCTGCCCAACAATCAAAACTTTGTAATGTTCGGGCGGAAACTGAAAGACTCGCAACATAAGCCCGCGCTCTGGTACCGACTCAGAGTCTTGATCTAAACGCTCAGCAATCGCCTCTAAGTTCCTTTTTTGAGTGCCAAGTAACTCCTGCCACCTGGGATGCATTTGCGCGAACATCAAACAAATATAAACGTGCGAGGATAGTTTCGAACCAGAAGGGGGTTTTGTGCCAACTCCAGCAGAGCTTTTTGATTCAGCAAAGGCCTTAGCGCCGGGCCTGATTTCCCTTCGCAGAGAACTACATGCCAACCCTGAATTCGCACTTAACCTTCCTGAAACTCAAGCGAGATTGCTGTCGGAGATCGAAGGGCTAGGAACAATAACCCTGGGCAAATCTTTGAGCTCAATTGCACTTTTGATTGAGGGCTCTGCACCCGGACCAACCGTGCTGCTGAGGGCCGACATGGACGCACTGCATATCTCAGAGGAAACTGACCTGGAATTTGCCTCAACAAATGGCTTCATGCACGCCTGCGGCCATGACCTTCACATGGCAGCCGGCGTAGGGGCAGCCAAGATACTGCACTCTCTGAGAAATCAACTTGCCGGCAATGTCTTGATCTGGTTTCAGCCCGGCGAAGAGGGTCACAATGGTGCCGATATCATGATCGAAGAGGGCATGTTAGAGCTCTCGGACCAGAGGCCAGTAGCCAGTTATGGACTGCACGTCTTCACGTCACTTCCCGCCGGGGTGATTGCCTGCAAGCCCGGTGCGATGATGGCGAGCGTCGGCGATTTGCATGTCACTTTCCATGGCTCAGGTGGACACGGATCCATGCCTTGGCTTTCAAAAGACCCCATCTCACCGATGGTAGAGGCCATTTCATCACTACAGGTCATGCTGAACAAGCGCTTTGATCAGTTTGACCCGGTGATACTCAATGTTGGTTGGATCCGCGCCGGGGATGATGCAACCACAAACGTGATTGCCGATCAGGCGAGCTTTGGCGCC
>CAZBTW010000130.1:0-2816 GCA_964494925.1 uncultured Aquiluna sp. | reverse complement strand
CTAGCTTTCCAATGGTGGTTGTCTTGCCAGCACCGTTGACGCCAACCACCAGGATCACGTAGGGCAGCTTGCCGTCATCGAGATTCAAAGTGGAATCATTTCGACTCAATCTTTCAACCAGCAGATCCTTTAGCATCAAGCGCAGCTCAGCATCTGTGGTTGCCCCAGCCTTTGCCGCCTGGGTCTTGAGTTGGTTGGTCACCTCTTCGGCGGTTTCGATTCCAAAGTCGGCAAGAATCAAAATGTCCTCAAGGTCATCAAGATCAACATTCGAGCTAAATAGCGACCTGATGCCATCGCCGAGCGAGCGCTTGGGAAGTTCTACTGCGATGAGCCCTTGATCGCTGGGTTCTGAATCGGCAGCACTAAAAGCTTCGGCTTTCGGCTCTGCTTTCGGCGCCTCGGCAACTGGAGTTGCGTCAATCACAACCGGTGCGGATTCGCTTTCCTCAACCTGGGGTTCCGTCGCAGTTTCCAGCACTGGTGCTGCTTCAACTACTGGAGTTTGCTCCAGCTGCTCGGCTTGCTCTTGATTGCCGGACCTTAGTCTTTTTAGGAATTTGAACATCAGTGTGCGGCCTCAAGTTTCTGGCCTACCACCTGAGTGATGCCGTCCTGTCTCATTGAGACGCCGTAGAGGGCGTCTGCAATTTCCATGGTTCGCTTTTGGTGAGTAACAACGATCAACTGCGAACTCTCCCGAAGCGATTTAATAACTTCAAGCAGCCTTCCCAGGTTCGAATCGTCCAGGGCTGCCTCCACCTCGTCTAGGACATAGAAGGGGCTGGGGCGCGCCTTGAAGATTGAGATCAAGAGAGCCACTGCAGCCAGTGATCGCTCACCACCTGAAAGCAATGACATTCTCTCGATTCTCTTGCCCACAGGCTTTACCGAGACTTCAATTCCGGTTTCTAGGAGGTTTTCGGGCTCACTCAGACTCAGCGAACCAGTTCCGCCCGGGAACAGGATTGGGAAGATCTTTTCAAACTCTTTCTTGGTGTCCTCAAAGGCACTTGCAAAGATGTGCTGCATCTTGCCATCAAGATCCTTGATGATGCCGGCTAGGTCTGACCTGGCATTGGTCAAGTCAGCCAACTGGTCGGTCAAGTACTTGTGGCGCTCTTCCAGGGCAGAGAATTCCTCAAGGGCCAACGGGTTAAACGCACCAAGTTGCGCGAGCTTGGATTCTGCCTGTCGCAGGGATTTCTGAAGTTCATCCTTGCTCTCGTTGATCTCTGGGTTGTCAGCTATTAAATCCTCAACGCTAATTGAGAGTTCAGACTCAACCCGCTCTGTGAAATTATTCAGACTCAGGCGAAGCTCATGATTCTGCAATTCAACCTCGTGCACTGAGGTAGTGAGCTTGGCGTATCGAGCTTCAAGCTCCGTTGCCTGAGAGCGCAGGACTGCTAGTCGCTCAGTTCGCTGGGAGCGTTTTGCCTCCAGCTCTCTGAGGGCAACCCTGACCGAACCGGCCAATGATTCGGTTAGCGCAAGCACGCTTGGAAGTTTTGCCAACGTCTCTTCAGCCTTAGCAAGCTCACTGGCCTTTGAGGCCATCACCTCTTTGGCTCGCTCAAGCGCAGCATTGGCCTCTGCGATGCGACCCTTCAAGATGGCTACCGATTTTGCGGCCGCTGCTTTTCTTTCACCAAGAGTTCCACTTTGAATTCGAAGTTCGAGCTCCTGCTGTCTGGCTAAATCTAGCTTTTCTGCAAGCTCAGCTCTGGCACTTACCGAAACTTCAACGGTTTCCGGCTCGGGGAGTTCCGCTAGCTGGCTTGCAAGTTCTGAGATTTGTTCATTTGACTGACGTGCTTGGTCATCCAGGCCAATCAGTTCCGCTTCAAACCTTGCGATCTCAGCCTCGGCCGAATCAATCTGGGCAATCAATCGTCCGGCGCGTTCGGCGCTAGCTGCCAACAAAGCATCGTGCTGCTGAAGCTGAGATAGCCAGCTTCTGACTGCTTCGGTGGCAGCTGTGGACTTGGACTCTGACTGTGACAGGGCCGAGGAAAGTTTCTCAATCTCCCCATCGAGGCGGTTCAGAGCCTTTGCTGCAATGTCACGTTCTGCAGAGAGTTCAAGCTTTGAAGGCTGCTTTTGTCCTCCACCACGAATTGAAAACTCTGAAACAAGGTCGCCGTCAGTTGTGATTACTGTAATCCCAGGTGCTTTTGAGATCGCTGTTTCAGCTTGCTCAAGATCTTCAGCAACATAGAAGTTCTCCAGCAAGCTCAGTACGGAGGCAGGCGCTGTTACTAGAGTGCTGGCATTGGCTAATCCCGCCACGCTTGCGGCGGTTCCGCTACTCGCATCGCCAGCGGTAACCAAAAACTCTGCCCGGCCCATTTCATTCGATTTCAAGAATCGAATTCCTTCGATGGCCTGAGCTCTGGTTTCAACAGCAATCGCGTCAGAAAGTGCTCCCAGGGCTACTGCAATTGCCTTTTCGTAGCCAGACTCGATGTTGATGCTCTTGGCTAGAAGGCCTCTCATGCCAGTTAGTTTGGCCTTGATGATTTCACTGCCGCCGTCAGCCTGCTCCAGCGTTAGGCCAAGAGCGACGTGTCGTGCGGCAATTGAGTCACGCTCTCGCTCTGCATCATGGAGGGCCTGACGAGCCTGATCAACCATTTTCCTGGCCGTTGATTCTGACTGCTGTGCCTCTTCGTAAGCTTTTCTCAGAGCATCATCAGAGGTTGATAGGTCATCCTTGCCCATAGCCTGCTGTTGCAAAGCCAGCTCGGAGATTCGCTCTGTGGCAGCGCTGATGCTATCCGAGAGTTTTTGTCGTTGTTCTGCGATGGACTGAA
>CAZBTW010000129.1:0-2844 GCA_964494925.1 uncultured Aquiluna sp. | reverse complement strand
CATTCAAATCCAATCTTGGGGAAAGCCCTAAATGGAAAGGTTTGGCCAGACCCTCTTGAATCATCGCGTTGGTGCCCTGAGCGACCCGATCGGACCAGGCTCCTGGAATTGCAAAGACTTCTCGGCCAAGCATTCGGGCGGAGTTTGCAGTGTTCTTGGAGCCTGATCGGTAAGCAGCCTGCACCACAAAAAGTTCCCTTGAAGCCGCCGCTATTAACCGATTACGTTGCAGAAACCGGAACCTACTGGGCGCAGTTCCTGGTGCCATTTCCGAGACCAGAGCCCCACCGGAACGAACCAGCTCATGGAAGAGCGACCAGTTTTCGAGTGGATAGGCCCGGTCTAGTCCTCCTGCCATGAATGCAATTGTTGTGAGGCCAATATCAAGGGCCGCTCTATGGGCAGCGGCATCAATTCCCTTTGCCCCGCCGGATACAACGGGCTGGTTTAGCATTCGAACCAACTTAGAAGTGTTGTTTAGCCCAGTACCGGTTGGCTGCCTGGTGCCAACTACTCCAACGAAGCTTTGCTCCAGTGCTTCCAGATCCCCTGCCACCCACAACATATAGGGTGCATGGTGCCCTAGGTCTCCCAGTCGAGCCGCAAGTATCGGTACCTGTTCTAGAAATACTGGTTTCGCATTCCACCGATTCGCTCCAGCAACTGCCTGTTCTGGATCAACCACAGCTGAGCGGAGCTGGAAGCGCTCAATTGTTGCCTCTAGGTTTTGAAGCTGCTCGGGATGAAAGGCAGTTAGGTAATCGACCACGTTCCGCTTTGTGACCGACTCTGGCAGCTTGGCGGCAATGCCCGTTCCAAATTTCATGAATAGCAGGTGAGCAAGGCTGTCGCCAGGCTCGGAAAGCATCGAATAGTGGATGAGCTCTAGTTGCTCTTGACTTAGTTTCACGGGCATCTCCTGGGTTTAGGAGATGGTTTCAAATTCTAGAAGCGAGCTGGCCCGGCTCTGAATATCTGTGAATAACTAGGGCTGATCGCCGACTGCCAATTCCTCTGGAATCTCAATTTCGTGACTGCCAATTTCTTCGACGTTCACGTCCTTGAATGTCATTACTTTGACCTGTTTCACGAACCGGTCGGTTCGGTAGATGTCCCAAACCCAGACATCGCTCATGGCTAGTTCGAAATAGAAGTCCGTGGCAGTGTCGACCCGCTTTAGCTCAACATCATTGGCCAAGTAGAAACGACGCTCAGTCTCGATGACGTAGCGAAACATCTTTACGACCTCGCGATACTCGCGGTAGAGAGCCAGCTCGGCTTCTCTGTCGTAATCTTCGAATTCGTTCTCGTCCATGATGGGTAAATCCTAACCCTCAAAACAAATGAGGGTGGTCCTCGAGAATGTTTCTAAGCCAGCTGGTCCGATGATGTTCGGATGGCCCAATTGATTTTAGAGTTGCCATGTGAACGGCGGATGAGTAGCCCTTGTTAGATTCCCACTGGTATTCGGGAAATTCCTGCGACAAAGAAATCATCAATTCATCCCTGGCAACTTTGGCCGTGATGGCTGCTGCCGAAACGCTGCCGCAGTCTCGGTCGGCCTTTACTCTGACTTTCACGTCAGCTTCAATTTCACCAATCCAGTTTTGACTGCCATCCAGCAACACCACGTTTCCCTGCAGTGGAAAGCTAGCAAGAGCCTCTAAGGCCGCATGACGAAGGGCAAAGTTGATTCCTTTTTGTTCAATCATCTGAACCGAACCAAAACCAATGCTGGTCGTGCCCCAGGCGTTTACCTGGTCCGCCAGCGGTTTTCGCTTTGGTTCCGGTACTAGCTTTGAGTCCTTTAGGCCATTTGGCATACCATCGAGTCGATCACGCACTAGAGCAAACGCACCGACAGCCACCGGGCCAGCAAGTGAACCACGCCCCACCTCGTCAACCCCGATCACAATTTCGTACTTTGTGAGCAGCTGCTTCTCGAGCTCTAGGGTTGGGAGGCTCACTTGAACACTTCGGGATAGTTGTCCAAATAGGTCCAGTTTTCAACCGGCCAGCTGATAATCAAGGCTCTTCCGACTACAACATCCAGCGAAACGAAACCTCCGGTGGGCAAGTCCTGGTGATACCTAGAGTCAGTCGAGTTTCCACGGTTATCCCCCATCACCCAAAGCTGTCCTTCAGGCACGGTGACGGAGAACTCGATCTCCGAGGGGCTGGACCCATCCCGAACATAAACCTCGTCAAGTGGTTCGCCGTTTAACAGCAAGCGACCCTCAGCATCACAGCAGGTAACTACATCGCCCGGCAGACCAATGACACGCTTTACCAAGTGCTCGGCAGAATCTGGAGCTGTAATTCCAAAGGTTCCGAGCACAAAATCAGAAAGGGCTGCAAGTGGTTCTTTTTCAACCTCAGGTGCGACACCAAGCCAACCACCTGGGTCTTGGAACACAACAACGTCGCCGTGCTGAACTGGAATTACTTCAGGCACCAACACGTTCACAATTATTCGATCATTGATGTTAAGGGTGTCAAGCATCGAGCCTGAGGGGATGTAAAAGGACCGAATCAAAAAAGCTTTGATTAGCACCGAAAGAATTAGCGCGGCACCGACAATGACTACGAAATCAACTAGGAATGCTAGGAACCAGTTTTTACGAGCCCTGCGAAGTTTCCTGCGTACTCGACTTAGAACACCAGACCTTCTAGGCCTAGATCCTCCGCCGATTGACATGGGCGATCAGCTATTAAACGTTGTCGCGCTTTTCGCGAATCTTCGCAGCCTTACCGCGAAGATTGCGCAAGTAGTAAAGCTTCGCGCGGCGAACATCACCGCGTGAGACTAGCTCGATCTGCTCTAGAACTGGGCTGTGTACTGGT
>CAZBTW010000128.1:0-2936 GCA_964494925.1 uncultured Aquiluna sp. | reverse complement strand
CCAGCTTTGAGTTGGCCTGGTTGGCCTCGAGCTGGTGGTCGTAATCGAGCGCTCGGTTCCCTGCTGCTCCAGTAGCTCGGCCGGAATGTCGGATAGGAACATTGAGGGCATGAAACCTGAGGTGTTTCCGAACAGGGTTCGCTGAAGTGCATGGGACAAAAACAGTTGCTCTCTGGCCCTGGTCATCCCGACATACATGAGTCGACGCTCTTCCTGCAATCCACCGGGCTCGTCGAAGGCACGGATGTGTGGAAGGGTCCCCTGCTCCAAACCAATCAAGAAAATCACCTGATACTCGAGCCCCTTGGCCGTGTGAAGGGTCATCAGCGACAAGCTGCCGGATTCATCTTCAATCTCATCGGCTGCCGCTGCCAGAGTGACTTCAGCAAGATAGTCGGCAACAGTTCCTTCAGGATTGAGTGCCTGCCATTGATAGAGCTGACCAATCAGCGCATCTATGTTTTCCAGCCTCGCTTCGTCCTGTGGGTCGCGGGAAAGCTCGAGCTCATTGCGATAGCCAGATCTGGTGAGTGCCAACTTCAAAACATCCGCCGGTCCCTCCGTTGCAGTCATTGCCTCGAGTTCATTTAGGAGCTCACCGAAGCCTTGAACCGCAGCGGTCAATTTTGGCCCCAAGCCCATGTCGCTTGAATAGAGCAGCGCTTGACGGAAACTCAATTGGTTGTCCCTGGCCAATTGGGCAATCTTCAGTTCTGTCTTCTGACCTATCCCTCGGGCAGGGGTATTAATAACTCTTCTAACCGCCTCATCATCGCGGCCATTTGAAATGGCGGAAAGATATCCAAGCGCGTCTTTGATTTCTTTCCGCTCGAAGAATTTCAAGCCTCCGATTACGGCATAGGGAATTTGCTGGCTTTTGAGCTCGGCTTCCAGCGGAGGCGTCAGTGAGTTTGTGCGATAGAGAACCGCAATGTCCCTGTAATTCACACCTTCCTGGTGAAGCTGTTTTATGCGATCGACAACGAAGGCTGCTTCGTTGCGCTCGTCGTAACCGGTGAAAAGATTTACTTTTTCACCAGCTCCGGAATCGGTCCAAAGATTCTTTGCTGGACGGTATGGGTTTTGCGAGATTACGGAGTTTGCTGCCGAAAGAATGTTTTGCGTGGACCGATAGTTCTGCTCAAGCAAAATTGTCTTTGCACCCGGGAAATCACGCTCAAACTCGGTGATGTTTCTAATGTCAGCACCGCGGAATGCATAAATCGATTGATCTGAGTCACCAACAACAGTTAGGTCAGATGGCCCCAGCTGTTCGCCGGTTTTTTCATCAAAGATCGCGTGCTGTTCTGGAAGAGGCTTGGTGAACTCTCGAATCAGTGCGTATTGAGCGTGATTGGTGTCTTGATACTCATCAACCAAGATATGGCGAAAGCGTTTTTGGTATCTTGCCCGCACCTCCGGGAATGCTTGGAGGAGGCCAACGGTCTCAGAAATCAAATCGTCAAAATCAAACGCGTTGTTTCTTCTCAGTTCACTCGAATAAGCCTGGAATACTTCGGCAACGATCCGCTCTTTCGGGTTGGAGCTGTCAATGTTCCTCGCGAAATCTTCAGCATCCTTGAGTTCGTTCTTGGCGTTGGAGATGATCGCGGCGGCCTGAGCCGGCTTAATGTCCGCGTCCTCGGCTCCGGCCTCGCGAAGCAGCCTTCTTAGAAGGGCCCTGGTGTCACCGGTGTCATAAACGCTGAAGTTGGAATCGTGGCCAAGACGATCGGCTTCGCGCCTCAGTATTTGCAAGCAAGCCGAGTGAAAAGTCTTCAGCCACATGCCCTGTCCATCTTGACCAATCAGCTGCTCAACCCTTTCGCGCATCTCAGCCGCGGCCTTATTGGTGAAGGTAATTGCTAGAACCTGAGAGGGCCAGATTTCCCGATTTGCAAGCATGTGAGCAATGCGGTGGGTCAGCACCCGGGTCTTTCCTGATCCGGCTCCGGCGACGATCAGTAGTGCCCGCCCTCGGTACTCAACAGCTTCCCGCTGCTGCGGATTCAGCCCCTCGAGGAGTAAATCCTGGCTGGCTGGTTCAAAAATCTCTAACGACATCGCAGGTAGCCTAGGCGAGGTCTTGGACTGTTTTGATCAACTGGTCGGGCTGGTCGGCAAAGATTCCGTCAACTCCTGTTTGAACCAGTCGCTCAAACCACTTTTCAACATTGCCCTCTGCTGTTTCAACTCGAGCGGTGTAGGTGTAGACAAAAAGACCAGCATCCTTGGCCCTATGAATGAGATCTCCTGAGAGCACCATCGAAATCGCTACGGAAAGACCATCAAAGTTCTTAGCAATTTCAGACAGCAGTTGATCATTTAGGTAATCGGCATCCTTGGGCAGAGTGTCAGGCGCGCTCAAGAACACATAGTCGACACTGGCTCCAATTACCTGCTTGGCTTCCAGCAGAAAATCAAACTCGAAGCACTCCAGCGTGATTTTTATTCCACGCTCTAAATAATCAGAGGCTGCCAGCAGTTCCGCTACTTTCCCAATCGGATCGATGCCCTTGTTCTGGAAATGTTCGCCGTGCTTGAACTCGATAATCAGATGCTTGCCATTGAAGGCCGGGTTGTCCAAAACCTGCTTCAGGGTGGGAACGAAGAACTTGCCATCGAATGAGGCCGATTCCAGGCGACCCTCTGGGTAGCGCTCTTTGGCGCGCAGTCGTTGCAAGTCGGCCAGGGTAATCTCATCAACCTTGGTCGAGAGCAGAGCATGGTTGCCAATGTCGGTGGTGCTGGCCAGGTCCAAGTCATGACGGATAACTGCATGGCCATCTTTTGTGAACACCACGTCAAACTCAACAGCGTCAGAGCCCAAATCAAAAGCTAGTTCAAGTGACTCCATGGTGTTTTCCGGTAGATACCCACAAGCACCACGATGCCCAAATACCAGCACCTTATTCCCACTCAATCGTGCCCGGAGG
>CAZBTW010000127.1:0-3007 GCA_964494925.1 uncultured Aquiluna sp. | reverse complement strand
CAACTGCGCTACATCCGCATGTACTTTTTCAAGAACTAGAGAATTATGACACAAATTTCCAGTTCATGGACGCACAAAGGCGGGAGAGCTAACTCTCCCGCCTTTGTTTTGCCGATTTGCTTTGTTACTTGGCGACTGGATCCTGGCCGAAGCTGTAGGCAGCTTCTCCGTGGACAACAGCATCCACACCAGCGATTTCGTCCTCGCTCTTGACTCGGAAGCCAACAGTCTTTTCGATTCCGAAGCCGATGATTAGCGCAAGCACGAAGCTGTAGATAAGAACACCGAAGGCAGCGATTGCCTGAACGATTAGCTGTCCAGCGTCTCCACCGGTGAATAGTCCAGTGTCGATTGCGAAGAATCCTAGGAATAGGGTTCCGATCAATCCTGAGACCAAGTGGATTCCAACAACATCTAGTGAGTCGTCATATCCAAGCTTGAACTTAAGGTCAACTGCTAGGGCAGAAAGCACACCAGCTAGTACACCTAGGACAAGAGCGAACAATGGTGTCACGTTGGCACAAGCCGGAGTAATTGCAACAAGACCAGCAACAGCACCGGATGCAGCGCCGATGGAAGTTGCCTTACCTTCCTTGACCTTCTCGATAACTAGCCATCCAAGGATCGCGGCAGCTGTTGCACCAAGGGTGTTTACGGTGATCAGACCAACGTTTGCCATTCCGTTCAGGAACTCAGCACCAACGTTGAAACCAAACCAGCCGAACCATAGAAGTGCAGCTCCAAGCAGCACTAGAGGAACGTTGTGTGGCTGCATGATGCCCTTTGCAAAGCCGAAGCGCTTTCCAAGAACAATGGCGAGGGCCAACGCAGCAGCACCAGCATTGATGTGGACCGCAGTACCACCGGCGTAGTCAATGACCGAAGGCATGTCTAGCCAGGTGCCCAGCTCCATGACCCATCCGCCACCCCAGACCCAAGCAGCAACTGGGAAATAACCGAATGTTGCGAAGAGACCAGCAAATAGCAACCATGAACCAAACTTGGCGCGGTCAGCAATGGCACCTGAAATTAGGGCGATCGTAATGATTGCGAAAGTGGCACCAAAGGCAGCACCAATCAAGTCATCATTGCCGAGACCTTCAAGCCCAAATGTTGTAAATGGGTTTCCTGCAAAGTCAGTCGCATTCTCAACCGCTGACATGCTGAAACCGTAGAGAACCCAAAGCACTCCAACAAGTGCAATTGAACCAAAACTCATCATCATCATGCTGACAACGCTCTTGGCCTTAACTAGTCCTCCGTAAAAGAAGGCCAGACCAGGGGTCATCAGTAGCACTAGCGCGGTCGCAGTTACCGCCCAGCTCAGTGAACCTGTATCTAACATCACAAACACCTCTCTAATAAATTCAAAGCAATCAGCAAATGTGAGTGCTCTGTAGATTGTGGACGTTCAAAGTTTCAGAAGATGACCGCTTATGTTTCGTGTTTGTTACACCTTGAGGCAAATGCAACATTCCAGCGGGCAAGGTATTCTTTACCAGAAGTCTTTGGAGGCCCATGAAAAGCGACAGATCTGCAGCCCTGCTCCTGATGGGGGTGGCAATACTTGGAATCGTTATTGCGAACAGTCCATTTGGTCCAGCATTCCTGGACTTCAAACACTCCTACGTCGGCTTCGAGTCAATAGGACTCAAACTCAGTGTTGAGCACTGGGTTAGCGATCTACTCCTGGCCACCTTCTTCTTGGTCGCGGGCTTGGAGCTGAAATACGAACTTTCGATTGGGGTGCTCTCCAAACCAGCGAGCGCTCTTGTTCCGGTGCTCGCAGGTATTGGCGGGGTTGTAGTACCTGCACTTATTTATGTGGCAATCAACTGGGGTACCGATTACCTAAACGGATGGCCAATCCCGACTGCGACCGACATCGCCTTCGCCCTCGGAATCCTGGCTATTTTCGGTAGAGGCCTTCCCAAGTCGGCACGTGTTTTTCTTCTGGCGCTAGCAATTTTCGATGACCTGGTGGCGATTCTGATTATCGCCGTATTCTTCACAACAGACGTTCAAGCACAGTGGCTGGTCGTGGCGATAGTGATTGCGGCTTTTCATGTCATGGCAGAAAAGTTTGGAAAATTGCCGATAAACCTGATCAGAGTTGTGACTTTCATGCTGCTTTGGTACGCGGTTTTCCAATCCGGGGTGCATGCAACTATTGCAGGAGTGGTTTTGGGGTTGATCATTCCGGCAAAGAAGACTCACTCTTTGGTGGCCAAGATTCAGCCTTGGACCAATTCAATCTCACTTCCAGTATTCGCTTTTTTCGCGGTTGCCATAGCGCTTCCAACCTTTGACGGAGCATTCTCGAGCGTGTTCGTAGGCATCGCTGTTGCCCTACCGGTTGGCAAAATTATCGGCATCACGGCCCTCGCGGTCCTTGCAAACCGATTGGCCGCAAAATCTGACCGGCTCGATTTGGAGCCGCTGGACTTCCTTGCAATTGCGGGGCTTGCCGGTGTTGGTTTTACCGTTTCGCTACTGATGGCGAATCTTGCTTTCGTGGAGCAACAATACATAGTGGCGGAGGCCACCCTGGCTGTGATTTTGGGCTCAATGCTTGCGATGGGCTTTGGCGCCTGGCTAAGTCAAGTCAGAGGACGACACTACATTCGAAAGCATCGTGAGGAAAACGCAGCTAAGTAATCAAGCACAAAGCGGCGAGCCTGGAGACGGCCCTCAAATACTTTTTACGATATGCGCCCTCTAGCATCGACTTGGGAAACACATCAGTGATTGCCACCTGCCCTGAGGTTCTGAGTGGAATTTGTTCCTCGTAGGCTCGATCTACAAAACCAACCAATCGCAGCGCAGGAACTTGATCATCCAAGCCATGGACTCCACTGAGGCCAAGGGCTCCAACACCCTTCAACAGCGCACGGTAATGCGTTGGATGCAGCTGTCCTAGATGGTGAAGAAGTTGGTCGAAATCATCTAGGAATCCTGATTGGTGCTCTGATACCCACTTGCTTAGATCCTGCTCCGAGAGATTTAC
>CAZBTW010000126.1:0-3013 GCA_964494925.1 uncultured Aquiluna sp. | reverse complement strand
GCAATGAAGCAAAGCCATCAACAAAAGTCATCGACGCCAAAATCAAAATTGCGGTGAAAACAAAGATTCCCTTGTCTGCAATCCAGGCAACAAATGATGAGGACTTCTTAGTTGCTGCCTCCTCTGGAGACTTTGCAACAGCAATTGCTTCAGTCAAAGTTTCTTTAGCCATCATGCACCTACCAACTTCTCGCCGGCAGCCAAAGACATGACCGACTTCTCAGTCGCATCAGCACCAGTCAGGGTGCCAGCAACCTGACCATCGCGAACAACGTGAATAATCTCTGACAGCTCTAGCAGCTCAGGGAGGTCAGAACTGATGACCAAAACAGCAGCGCCTTCGTCGGCCAGTTGTTTCACAAGCTTGTGAATTTCAGCCTTGGCTCCAACGTCAACACCTCTGGTTGGCTCATCCAAAACTACGAAAGCTGGCTTGCGTCCTAGCCACTTGGCAATCACAATCTTCTGCTGGTTACCGCCCGAATACTGACCTGCCTCACGCGTGATCTCCGGTGGACGAAGGTTCACCTTTTCAGATAGCTCTTTGGCGAAAGCCGCGATCTTCGACTTTGGCATCACACCGCTAGGAGAAACTTCCTTGCGGTTTGGCAGGAAGATGTTTTCGGCAACGGTCATTGTCAAAGCCAGGCCATCGGTTCTACGCTCCTCAGGAACGTAGGCAACTCCAGCCTTGATAGCTGACAGATAACCGGTGATTACGCGTGTTTTGCCATTGGAGGTGATGGTCACCCTGCCGGAGGTCTTCATGTCCGCACCGATAATTGCCCTAATCAACTCAGTTCTTCCGGCACCCACAAGACCACCAAGGCCAATAATCTGACCGGTCTTTACCTCTAGGTCAATTCCGTTCACACCAGGAGCGCGAATACCAACGGCACTGAGAACAACATCGCCTGAGTCATTGACTTGCCTGCGCTGAGAAAGGTCAAGCTTCAGCTCACGACCAACCATCTGATCGATGACCTTCTCAGGGGTGATGTTCGCAATGGTTTCGTTGGCAACCAACTTGCCGTCTCGAAGGATTGTTACTTCCTTACAAATCTTGAACACCTCTGGAATTCGGTGTGAGATGTAGATGATTGCAAGCCCCTGGCTAGCAAGACGCTGCAGCATGTCTAGCAAGTAGTCAGTCTCGGCAGGGGTCAAAGTTGCAGTTGGCTCATCAAGGATCAAAACCTTTGGCTTCCTTGCAACAGCGCGAGCAATCTCAACGAACTGACGAAGTGCAACCGAAAGTCTCGAGATTCGCTCATCGAGGTCAACCTCGACTCCGATCTCACGAAGAGTGTCTGCCGCAATCTTTTTCATTTCACCGGTCTTGGTCCAACCGCCTGCGGTTGGAAAGGACCCGAGCATGATGTTTTCGGCAACAGTCATCTCTGGAATCAGGCTTAGTTCCTGGTGGACCAGGGAAATACCAGCATCAATCGATGCCTTTGCGCTGTTCTCGATGGCGGTGCCATTGATCTCAACCGAACCGCTGTCCGGGGTCTCAACGCCGGCGAGAATTCGCATCAGTGTTGACTTGCCGGCACCGTTCTCGCCGACTACTGCATGGATTTCTCCAGGCATTACAGAAACTGAAACATTGTCGACTGCGCGAACGCCGCCGAAGCTCTTGACAATGTTTTTTGCCTCAATGACAGGTATCGTCACGCTGGCTCCTTTGCCTTGGTCAGGAAATCTTTACTTCGCCTAGTGTAAACAATGACAGAACACATAGTTATTTGAGGAACACTTGTGACTAAATTGTTATCTCTCAGTGAACACTACAAATAGTGCCCCACAGGGACGGTATTGATTTCTTTGGTTAGTAGATGTGGCGGGCTTTCATAGCTTCCGCCACAGATGGTGCGCCAGCACCCTCTTCTTCGGCAATAAACCAGATAGCCCTGACTTGCTTATCGGTTGCATTCCAGAATCTGTGCGGAATGCTGCAATCGAAAGCAACTGAGTCCCCCGGTTGTAACACGGCTAGGCTCAGCCCAATCTGAATCGTGAGCTCACCGGAGATCACGATTCCATATTCACGGCCGACGTGCCTAACAACTTCACTTGGTGGGTTTGAGGCATGAGCCGAAGGCTCATAAACCACCTCGATAAATTCAACTTTTTGCTCGACTCTTCCGGTCAAGCGCTCCCAGGTCAGACCACTGGTTAGATCCAGCTTGGGCCTATTGGAGGTTCGCAGCACGACACCGGCTTCTTCCAGCGAAACCTCGCCTGCAGCAGCTCGCTGCTCCTCTTCAAAGTCAACATTTAGTTTTGGTGCCGAAGGGTCCTCGAACAGGCTGTCCATGGAAATGGACAGCTCTTGAGCAACTTGATACAAGGCTGGAACGCTGAAGGAGGCTAGTCCTCGCTCAACCTGGGACACGTGCGAAGCAGAAACGGCAATTCTTCTTGCTAGCTCCCGAACACTGATGCCAGCAGCTTCACGAGCTAACCGAATGTTTTCGCCGGAGCGGCGCCAGTGTTCCTCTGCTCCAGTAATGGTCACGGTCTTGCCCCTCAAATCTTTCAATCCCTATGCTACCCACTATTGGGGTGTTCTCTAAAACCAAACAGGGCAGAAAAATAGGCCCGCATCCAAGTTTCTGCCCTGTTAGCCTCATCAAATGAGGATTAAGCGAGTAATTGGAATCAGCGCAGCGGTGGCTGTTGTGTTGGTATCGGCCGGAGCTTTAGCCATCGGTGACTATGTCTACACGTCAGGAACCCAGGTTGCCTGCGCCGTCAATGAGGACGACAAAAACAATAAACCTGAGCACTTCTACACAGCACCCTCTGGTCAAGGACCCTTTGAAGGACCGGGCTGGGAAAAGTGGGTTGGCCACGATCTAAGCAGTTGGTGGCTTGAAGACTACCCACACCAAGAACACCTGATCGAGGTTGGCAAAGACATCGAGCTGGCAGCCTGGTGGATCGATGCGAAAAACGAAACCTCAAACAAAACCGTCATCGTCACCCATGGAATCGGAACCTCAAAACA
>CAZBTW010000125.1:0-3024 GCA_964494925.1 uncultured Aquiluna sp. | reverse complement strand
GTTTATGGCGAAGAACGATTTGCATCACCCATTGCTCGTTCAATTGTGCGCAACCGAGAGACAGCACCGATTAGAACTTCAGCCCAGCTCAACCAGATTGTCGAGTCAGTAGTTCCAAAGGCACCGGGCAAGCAAACTGGCCACCCAGCTAAGCGGGTCTACCAAGCCCTGCGCATAGCAGTTAATGATGAGCTGGCGATTTTGAGCTCTGCCATTCCACAGGCAATCGCGGCACTTTCAGTTGGTGGCCGAATCGTAGTCATGAGCTACCACTCGCTTGAAGACGCAATCGTGAAGCAAGCGTTTCAGAGCGCTGCGAAATCGACTACTCCAATTGAGCTACCCGTTGAACTTCCTGGATCAGGTCCGCGTCTACGTGTCATCACCAAGGGTGTTGAGAGAGCTAGCGAGATCGAACTAAGTCAAAACCCTCGTGCAGCATCGGCTCGTCTGCGCGCGGCAGAAAAGCTGGAGGCAGCCTAATGAGAATGATGATGCTAAGTGCAAACGAAGCTAAGAAGCTAAGGCCAGGGCTATTCACCGGCATTTTGTTGGTGTTCGGAATCGTGGTAATCCAGCTGATTCAGCTAGGACTAAACATGGCTTTAACCCAGGATGCTTATTACCTGAGCAAGCTCTCGAGTGAGAAGCGACAGCTGGCGACCGAGGTGCAGATCATTCAAGAGCAAGTGGACTCACTAGCCTCTCCACAGAATCTGGCTGATGCGGCGAATCAGCTTGGGATGGTTGCTAATCCTTCCTCCGTTTTGATTGACATCGTCAACGACAAGATTTACGGAGCCCCAAAACCAGCACAGGCAGTATCCGGTGCAGCCAGCGCCAACCTAGTTGCCAACTCGGCCATGATTACGGTCAGTGACTTCACTGAACGCCCCGAGACTGCTGAGGAGACCAGTGTGGCAGCCAAGTCTGACAAGGGCTCTGAAGTAACTTTGGTGGCAGGTCAAATACCAGCATCACCAACCAGGTAGGGCATCATGGGCAATCACGCAAGCGTGACTCGTCGCCTTTCCCTCTTCGCGCTTCTGCTTGTCCTACTAGTAGCCGCTCTCAGCATTCGGCTGGTTGATTTTCAGATTGTTCGTGCCGATGAAATCCGCGCTGAATCTCTAGAGAGTCGTAAAGAAACACGAACACTGACGGCCCTTCGAGGCAGCATTCTCGATTCAAATGGCGAGGTTCTGGCTCGAACCGTATTCAGATATGACATAAATGCTGCTCCAAAAAACGTAGGACCAGTTATCCGCTACCAGGATGGTAATCGAACTGAGATCTCTGTCGAAACTGCGGCCCAAGAGCTAGCGAGAGTGTTGGGGTTAAGCCAAGAAGAGGTTCTTTCCAAGATTGCTGGCGATTCGGCCTATTCAAATTTGGCTAAAAAAGTTGATGCAACCGTTTATAACCAAATTAGAGAACTAGATATCCCTTGGATCTATTGGGACCGCTTTGCCTACCGCCTCTACCCAAATGGTGCAGTGGCGGGTAATGTCCTGGGATTTGTTAGCTCAGATGGGACGCCACTGGCTGGACTGGAGCGTCAATACAACAGCTGTCTAGCTGGCGTCGATGGACAAGAAACCTATGAGCGCTCAGCAGAGGGCGTGCGAATTCCAACATCAAACATTGTCACCCAACCAACTCAGGATGGTGGCTCGCTCAATCTCAGTATTGATGCAAATCTCCAATTTTTTGCACAGCAGGTGTTAGCAAAGTCCGTAGCTGATCTTGATGCGCAATGGGCGAGTGCAATTGTGGTGGAGGCAAAGACTGGGCGCATACTTGCCGCTGCTGAAGCACCAACAGTTGATCCAAATGACCCCGGTTCATCCGATGCAGCGGATCGCGGAAGTCGCATTATGCAGTTTGCATTTGAGCCTGGTTCTGTCATGAAGGCCGTATCAACGGCGATGGTATTAGACAGCAAATCTGCCAGCATTTATGAGACTGTAAATGCTCCTGATCGTTTGAAACTGAAATACGGTGAATCCATAAAGGACAGCTTCAACCATGAGCCCTACCAACTGACTTTGGCTGGAGTGCTTCGCTACAGCTCCAACACCGGTATTTACTCCTTTGGTATGAAGATTGATGAGAAAGTCCGCTTCAACTACCTACAAAAATTTGGATTTGGCAAAACCACTGATTTAAATTTCGAGGGCGAGAGCTCGGGAATTCTTAGACCCTATGACGAATGGCAGTATGCAGATCGTTACACCCATCTTTTTGGTCAGGGTGTGGCAGTTACTCCGCTTCAGATGGCGTTTGCCTATCAGGCCATTGCCAACGATGGTGTTCGCCTAAGCCCAAGCCTGGTTGACAGCTGTGTCAACAGTGATGGGGAAGTTGTTTATTCTCCTGAACGAAACAGCACGCGTGTAATTAGTAAAGAATCAGCCAACATGAATTTGCAGCTGATGGAGAAGGTAGTCCAATACGGAGGTGTTGGACGATTGGCAGGCATTCCCGGATACCGAGTTGCAGGCAAAACCGGTACCGCTGAGATCCGTGAAGGTGCTGGATATGGCGAAAGATTCGCCATATCCTTCTTTGGAATTGCCCCCGTTGAAGACCCTCGCTTCATAGTAGGAGTCACCATCTACAAACCCGTCGGCGAGACTAACTCCGTCAAGGCAACTGGGCCATTCAAGGCGATTATGCAACAAGCGCTCAAGCACTACCGAGTTCCACCATCGACAACTTCTCCACGCGATGATATTCCATCCAATAGATACGGAAAAACCGGTGAGTAATCTAGGCTCACTGGCTAGTCGGTTTAGTTGCAGCCTGATCGGTGATGCTTCAATTGTGCCAAGTTCCATTGCAATCTCTTCCAATTTTTGTGAGAAGGGATCGCTCTTTGTTGCAGTCCAGGGAGAAAAGAGCCACGGTTTAGATTTCCTATCAGATGCAGTTGATGCAGGGGCAGTTGCGGTTTTGACAGATAAGGCCGGCGATTATCCAGTTGCAACTCTGGTTCATCCACAACCTCGCCAAATTGCCGGA
>CAZBTW010000124.1:0-3027 GCA_964494925.1 uncultured Aquiluna sp. | reverse complement strand
ACTACGGATCAGAAGGTTGGGGGTTCGAGTCCCTCCAAGCGCACGAAACCCACGAAGCTTTTCACGACTTCGTGGGTTTCTTTTGTTAACGGGTTATCGGAACCGAATCTTCTTGGCGTCCATAATCACTTGAATCCTGGCAACTGCCGACTTTCCCATTCCATGCAGGGACCTGAGTTCTTCCAGGGTGATGTTTCTTAGGTCGGACACTTTATAAAGCTTGGCATCGACTAGGGCTCTGCGGGCTGGAGCCGCCAGACCAATCTTCCGCCATTCGCTATCCAGCGCCTCATAGAGATCCCGCCCCTGTTTGCCAACTGGCGAGGGACTCTTGCGGCGTGGTTTGGCTGACATGGGTCCAAGCCTATTTCGTAAGACAGGCTGCCGGCTATGGGTTTATTGATGTTCTTAGAAACTGTGTTGTGGTGAGAGTCGAATGTATCTACAATGTAGACACAAGCGGAGGGCAGAGTCATGAACTCAGTAATTGGCAAATGGGGTAACAGCTCAGCTGTAAGGCTGCCTGCTGCAATCTTGAGTCAGGCCGGGCTTTCTCCCCAAGACAAAATTACTTTGAGCGTTCTAGATGGACGAATAGTGATTGAAAAAACATACGATGCCCCGTATGACCTCGATGAGTTACTAACAGCCATCACCCCTGAGAACCAACAGACCGAGGTAGATTTCGGTCAACCAGTTGGTAAGGAACTCCTTTGACCAGATATGTCCCAAGCCGAGGCGATGTTGTTTGGCTACAGTTTGATCCCCAGGCAGGGCATGAACAGGCAGGGCGCAGGCCGGCGCTTGTCATTTCTCCCGAACGCTATAACCGGGTAACGGGACTCATGGTGTGCTGTCCAGTGACCTCAAAGATCAAGAACTACCCCTTCGAGGTTGCAATTGAATTGGCAGGAACGCAAAGCGCAGTTATATCGGACCAGGTTAAGTCGCTGGACTGGGAAATGCGGAAAGCCCAGTTTTTTCAAAAGGCACCTTTGGAAGTCCTGAACCAGGTTCAGGGAAAACTAAAAGCTCTTTTGGAAATCTAGGACACTGCCTGATGAAAAGCTCCGAACCAACCCGAATTCTTTACGTTGCCTTTGACCAGTTGAACCGCAACGCTGGTGTTCTGAAGACCGCAATTCCAGAAACCGATGTAATTGTTTTGGTGGAATCAAAGCGCATGACCACTGGCAGAAACTGGCACAAAGAGCGCTTGTTCTTTCTAATTTCCTCCGCAAGACATTTTGCCAACGAGCTCGAACAAGAGGGTTTCACGGTGAAATATCTAAAAACAGCCACAACGGTTGAAGGTCTAACAGCGGTGAGGGCAGAAGTTGGCGAGCTGCCAATCGTCGCCATGGAACCGGCCTCCTTCAAGCAAACAAGGGAGCTGAAAGAGTTCGGAGTTTCGTTCGTTGAAAACGATCTTTTCCTGACCCGCCGCAAAGACTTCTTTAGTTGGGCCGAAAGCCAAAAGAGTTTTCTGATGGAGAACTTCTATCGTGCTCAGCGGATTCGACTCGGGCTCTTGATGGAGAGCGGAAAACCATTGGGTGGCAGGTGGAATTACGATGCCGATAACAGACTGCCACCACCGAAAAACTATGAGTTCCCCAAATACCTAGAGCATGAAAGAGATCATATTGATCTTGAGGTAGCAAAAGAATTTGGCATGGAACCAACAAACACCTGGGCCACCAATAGACAGGGTGCGCTTTCGCAACTGAAGAATTTCATCGAAAACCATCTTGCTGGCTTTGGCCCCTACGAAGATGCGGTTATGAAGGACAACTGGGCGATGCACCATTCGCTGCTGAGCCCATACCTGAATAACGGATTACTTTCCCCCAGAGAAGTAGTCGATGCAGTGATAGCTGCCTTCAATCAGGGCAAAGCACCGATTGAATCAACCGAAGCCTTTGTTAGGCAGGTAATTGGCTGGCGCGAATATATAAACGGGATGTATTGGTTCTTGGGCGAGGAATACAAGGACCTAAACCAACTGGGAGCAACCAGAAAACTACTGCCGGTTCTAACCGATTCAACTAAGACAAAGATGAACTGTGTCGGTTCTGTCGTGGAGGACATCGAAGCCAGAGCCTGGGTCCACCACATCCCAAGGCTGATGATCTTGAGTAACCTGGCGCTCATCACCGGAACCAACCCCCAAGAGTTTCTGGATTGGATGCGGGAGCAGTTCATTGATGCAGCCCAGTGGGTGATGGTTCCAAACATCATCGGCATGGGTGTCCATGCCGATGGCGGCAAGCTGATGACCAAGCCCTATGCCGCAGGCGGTGCTTACATCAACCGCATGACCCAATACTGCAAAGGTTGCAGTTATGACCCAAAGCTAAGAGTGGGCGAGACTGCCTGCCCGTTCACCACCCTGTATTGGGATTTTCTGGATCGTCACAAGACTGAGTTTGTGAAAAACCATCGGACGTCTCAGCAGGTGAACGGTCTGAAACGACTGAGTGATTTGCCGGAGCTTAAGACCAGAGCCCAAGAGGTGCTAGCCGGCCTTGACCGGGGCGAGATTTAGTTTTATTTGCCTAAAACATGGTTTGTAATAAAGCGAAATAATCACTGTCTGGAATTTGATTTGCACTAACTTTGCATTCAAGACCAAGAATCAATTATCGAAAGGGAGCAACAGCCATGTCTAACATGCTTATCCCTTTCGGCCGAATGCTATAGACATCATTCGCCTGCGTCGCTAGCGACGGTGCCGATGATGTCATTTTGCCTAGTCATTCCGCCAACTCTTAGGTCAACTCTTGTCAAACACAACTCTGGAAAACCTCTCTGTCACGATTAGTGATGTCGAGAAGCACTTTGGTGCTGGTAAGAATCGGGTGGACGTCCTTGCGGACGTAAACCTGGAAATCAAACCAGCCGAGTTCATCGCACTCCTTGGTCCATCCGGCTGCGGTAAGTCAACGCTGTTGCGATTGGTTGCCGGGCTAGATAGCCCTTCATCAGGTGTGATCTCAATCGGAACCAAGCCGGTAATTGGAATCG
>CAZBTW010000123.1:0-3057 GCA_964494925.1 uncultured Aquiluna sp. | reverse complement strand
GACTACGGGATCGGGTCAGCGCAGGCCGACGCCGCGGCGCAGGGCATCGACCACCAGGTGATCCACCAATTGCGGGTAGGCCACCCCGCTTGCCGCCCACATGCGCGGGAACATCGAGATCGGGGTGAATCCGGGCATCGTGTTCACCTCAGTGATTACGAAGCCCTTCTTAGTAAGAAAGAAATCGGTTCTTGCAAGCCCACTGCAGCCCAGGGCACGAAATGCTGTTTTGGCAGCTTCGGCTAGTTTTTCAGACTCTGTTTTTGACAAGACGCATGGAATTACCAGCTCGGCACCGGCACCTAAATACTTTGCCTCGTAGTCATAAAAAGGTCTACCGGTAACAATAATTTCGCCAGCCAATGAAACCGAAAGCTCCCCGTTTGGCAGTTCAAGTACTGAACATTCGATTTCCCGACCAATAACTTTTTTCTCAATCATTGCAGTCTGGTCATGGCTAAGTGCCAGTTCAATGGCTGCGCTAAGTGCCGCCTGATCCTGAACCAAACTCACACCAACCGACGAACCAGAACGCGCTGGCTTCACGAAGACCTCTGGCTTCATAAGTTTTGCTGCTCGAGCCAGGCAATCAGAACGAGATTGCTCCCATTGACTTCGGGTCACAACCTCATCCTGAGACACATTCAAACCGGCATCACGGAACAGCGCCTTGGCACTTGCTTTGTCCATTGCGATTGCCGAAGCCATTACTCCGTTGCCTACATATGGAATCTTGCAGAGCTGTAGTAACCCTTGAATGGATCCATCTTCTCCGTTTGGACCGTGCAGGACCGGAAACGCAATGTCAATCTTTCCAAGCGAAATCCCAGATGCCATCCGCAATTCGCCGCCGCCTAGGGGTAGCAGTAATTCTGGAGCATCTTCGGATACTTCGGGAAAGTCTTCAAGTTTCCAATCTGGGTTGACAGGTTCCAAGACAAATTTGCCAGTCTTGGTGATGCCCACTGGAATGACCTCATACTTGGATTGGTCAATAGCCCCGATTACCCCAAGAGCTGTGACGCAGGAAACAGAATGCTCACTTGATTCACCGCCATAAATCAGTGCCAGCTTGATCATCAGAATTCCATCTCAATCGCATCTTGAAGGTTGAGCTGCTTTCCAAACTCAGTGGCCTTCATTCTGCCGTTCAGCACATCACTAACCTGCTGAACAATCGGCATGTCAATATCCAGTCGTTCTGCAATCTCAAGAACCGGTTCAACTGAACTAAGTCCTTCGGCAGTTTGCTGCATTCGCCTTAGCACCTCGGCCTTGCTGAATCCCTTACCGAGCATTTCTCCAGCGCTGAAATTTCTAGAAAGACTGGATTCGCTGGTGGCAATAAGGTCTCCCAGACCAGCCAAGCCAAACATTGTTCTTCGCCTCGCACCGTGCTCAATGGCAAAATTTGTGATCTCCGATAGCCCACGAGTCATTATCGAAGCTTTGGTGTTCTGTCCATAGCCCAGACCGCTAACAATGCCCACAGCCACCGCAATCAGGTTCTTGAGAACTCCGCCCAATTCCGTGCCGACCAAGTCCTGGTTTGTGAAAACCGTGAAGTACTCATTTGAGCAGACTTTTGCCACCGAGGTTGCACGTTCCTGATCCTCGCAGGCACACACCGCTGCCGCCGGCTCCATTCTTGCTATCTCAAGGGCCAAGTTTGGGCCTGACAAAACTGCAACCCTGGAGATTTCAACCTCGGCTGCCTCGGCAATCACTTCGCTCATTCGCCTGCCGGTTACCTGCTCCAAGCCCTTCATTAGGCTCACTAGGGTTGCCTGCTTTGGAATCAGCGACTTCCATTCGGAAAGTGTTTGTCGTAGCGATTGTGAGGGGATTGCAATGTAAACCTGATCCGCATCAGCGAGAGCAACCTCGAGATCCGAAGTTGCGCTCAGATTATTTGGTAGGTCGATTCCCGGGAGGTAATCACCGTTGCGGCCAGTAGCCGAAATCTCATTTGCAAGTTCGGGGCGCCTTGCCCAAAGCACAACTTGATTACCGCCATCGGCAATCACCTTTGCTACCGTCGTGCCCCAGCTTCCAGCACCCATAACTGCGATTTTGGTCATTTGTCTTTCCTGAAATTTCCAGTCTCAGCCTGACCGGAAGTGTGTGGGTCCCAGAGTTGTTTGGGTGGCTCCATGCCCCGCATTTCCCCTACAAGAGACGCCACGGCCTTCATAATCTGATCGGTGGCTGTTGCCAATTCCTGGTTGGTAACGCCATCCTTCCGAAGTTCTGCAAACTCCATTGGCTTACCGATTTTCACGTTCACGACATGGAATGGATTCGGTCGAAACTTTTTAGAGTAATTGCCCAAGACCTTCTCGACTCCCCAGTGGGCAGCCGGCACAACTGGAAGACCCAGCTCAATTGCCAATCGGATTGCCCCGCTCTTGCCTCGCATGGGCCACAGTTCAGGGTCTCTAGTCAGCGTTCCCTCCGGGAAGACCACTACTACTTGACCCGCGGCAAGAAATGCCTTGGCTGCTCTCAGCGGCTCATCGTTGGATCGGCCAGACCGGTATACTGGTATTTGACCAGCTTTCGGGAGGATTTTCCCCAGCACAGGGATTCTGAACACAGACTCCTTGGCTAAATAGTGAGGCACTCGCTTCATGTGAATGTAAACGGCGTATGCAAAGGCAAACGGGTCGAGGTAGCTGAGGTGATTTCCGACCAGTATGTACCCACCCTTGGGGAGATTCTCTAGACCGGTGGTTTTGATGTTGAACATCAACCTCAGCAGTGGGGTTGATAAACCTGCAACCAGTCGAAACTGCCAGCTATGTTCCTTGCCTGGAACGATTGGAACTGCATGTTCGCTCATTATCTAGCCCTCGAATGTGAAGTCGGCCCCAAGTGCTTGAAGCTTATCCACAAACCGCTCATAACCGCGGGAAATCAACTGCACGTTGGATACGTTTGACGTGCCGGTGGCGGCTAGTGCTGCCACCACATGCGAGAATCCACCGCGAAGATCTGGAACCCTGATGTCCGCTCCCCGAAGTTCGGTAGGGCCTGAGATAGCAGCAGAGTGATTGA
>CAZBTW010000122.1:0-3070 GCA_964494925.1 uncultured Aquiluna sp. | reverse complement strand
CAACCAAGGTGATGAATTAGCGAGATGGGTCAGCCGATACGCCGGGTTCTGTCACGCTTGCGCGCCAACGGCCATCTATCTCGGCCACAGATTGCCCTGTGGCCCTAGCGACCTACCCGAAGACTTGAGCGAGTAGCTCTCAGCGTCTCCTTACTTGGTCTTGCTCCCGGTGAGGTTTACCTAGCCGGATCAGTCACCTGAACCGCTGGTGGTCTCTTACACCACCGTTTCACCCTTACCTCAATTTCTTGAGGCGGTTTACTTTCTGTTGCACTGTTCTCTTGGGTTACCCCAGGTGGGAGTTACCCACCACCGTACTCTGCGGAGCCCGGACGTTCCTCGGCAATGCCGCGACCGTCTAGCCGACCCATCTCGGATTCAAGCCTAACTGTCTATTAGGTGTGCGCAAGAGTTGACTGTGAACGTCTCAGCAAAAGCTGTGCCATAAAAGCGATAAACGCTGATTCCCGATGGGGCGAAGTTCAGATTCCAGAATGTGTCGATGGCAGAGCGCTGTGCCAACCGAGAGAATCCCCTCGCTGGCATCATGTGGGTGACTACCACCACGGTTTTTCCAACATTGGAAGAAATCAATTCCTGCGCAACTGACTCGACGCGCCTGGAAAGATCGGTCACCGACTCTCCTGAAGGAGGAGCAAAGTCAGCTGAAGAACGCCATTTAGCCAGTGCGGAACTCGAATCAATTTCCAGCTCAGTCATTGAAAGGCCGTCCCAATCTCCGAACTCAATCTCCCGCAGGCGTGAATCCTCTTCCATTTTGACCTGAATGCGCTTGGCGATTTCGGCTGCAGTTTGCTTGGTTCGTAGCATTGGGGAATGAACAATTCTGTCTACTGGCGGTAATCCAAACTGTTCAAGCAGTGGGGTAATTGCCAGAGCGGCCGAGGAAGCTTCCTTGACACCAAGAGCCGATAGCTCAGGACCGGGAGTGTCTCCCCCGGCAATCAAATTCTGTTCCGTTTGAGCTGTGCTCCCATGACGAATCACGACCAAGGTAGTTGGCTCAACGGTTTGTCGTGGTGCTCGAATGCTTCGCGGCTGGATTGCAGACAGTTCTAGAGTTGCCTCAACGGTTTGAAAATCACCTTGGTCCAGTGCCCTGTTTGCTAGCGCATCAGCGATACTGTTTTGCTCTCTTGGTATCCACTCCAAAACAAAATCGAATGCCCCAAGTAATTCGCTAGCCTCTACTACTAGCTCTCTGATTTCTGGACTCTTGACCTTCCATCGACCACTGAGCTGTTCGACTACAAGCTTAGAATCAAGGCGAATCGTGACGTCGCGATATTCAGTCGAGGTCAGATAACGCAAGGCGGCTATAACCCCCTGATACTCGGCGTAGTTGTTGGTTTGGTCACCTAGAACTTCACCAATGTCGGCAAGGGTGTTTCCGGCACCGTCTTCAATGTGAACGCCGTATGCGGCTGGCCCTGGGTTTCCCCTGGATGCCCCGTCGCAGTAAACAAAAATCATTCTCGAACCATTATCGCGCTGCACTCAGGGCATCTTGCCAGTTCGTTTATCGGTACCGCGCCAATCTGTCCCAGCGCCGTCGAAGTCAGATTCATATTGCACGCACCACAGGTTGATCCTCGAAGAACACCGACAGCGGTTGCTCTGGAGGCTAGTTTTTCAAACAACTCAAGCAGCTCAGTATCAACTTCAGAGCGAAGCCCAGAAATTTCAAGAGCGAGTGCTTCGTGCTCTGACTTGGTCAACGCTAGATCCTGCTTGGCTTCCTCGGTTGCGGCGGCGAGATCTGATTGCAACTCAGAACGCTGCTGCGCAATTTGCTCCTGCTCGGCAGACGAAACTTCTACGCGTTCCATGAGCTCAAGTTGCGCATCTTCCAATTCGGAGCGACGCTTGCCCAAGCTCTCCAATTCATGTTGGACCCCTGAAATTACCTTGGTGTCAGTGGCTTGAGAGAGACGTGCCTGGTCCTTCTCGATTCTTGCCACCACCAAATCTAGGTCGTTTTCAGCGCGCTTTAGATCGCGCTGCAGCTCCTCGTGAGCACTTAGCTTCTGACTAGCGTCTGCGCTCAGGCTCAGCAGTCTGACTCTAATCTCTTCGATCTTCTTGCCCTCAAGGATGAGATCGATTTGAGTCTTGAGCTTTCTCAGTTTCACAAGCTTTGCCTGCAGGGTGAGCAGGGTTTGCAGCTGGCTGTTTTCTATATTCATTGCATCACCACAAAATCCCATGGGTCTGTTGAAAGGTCACTTACTAAAAACTCAATCTCTGAAAATGCCTGCTCAAGCTGGCTCTTTGCTCTCTCGAGCCAGAGCCACTCGGCTGCAAAATGTGAAATATTCATCAGCGCTGGGCCGCCATCTATTTTGCTTTGCTCCAGAAAATCTTGTGAAGGATGGTGACGAAGATCCGAGGTTATGAACAGGTCAACACCCGCTACTAGTGCATCCTGAAGATAGCTATCCCCAGCTCCGGCAACCAGAGCGACGTTGTTGATCATGCGATCCTTATCACCCGAGACCATGACCCCCTGTGCAACCGGTGGCAGAACTTTTGCCGCCAATCGACTGAAATCAAATAGTGAAAGCGGCCTCTCAAGCTTTCCAATGAAACCCTGCTCCGGGTTAGTACGCAGAGCAGAGGTCTTAGTTAGCCCCAATGAAAGACCCAAGGTGTCCGAAACTCCGCCAGGAACGAAGTCGGCATTGGTGTGAGCGGCATAAACGGCGATGTTTGCAAGTGTTGCCTTGGCAACGCAATGACCTCTAGCCGAATCAGCTGCGAGTGAATGAACGCCACGCAAAAACATCGGGTGGTGAGTGAGAACCAGTTCCGCACCTACAGCAACTGCCTCGTCAAGGACTTCACTGGTCAGATCGACCGCCAACAAAACCTTAGATATATTCTGGTCACGGGAGCCCAGCATAAGCCCGGGCCTGTCCCAGTCTTCTGTTCCAGATTCCGGCCAGAAACTATTGAATTGCTCTACCAGAGTTGAAAGCTTAACCATCGCTAAAGCCAATCAGATTATTGCTGCAATAACTACTAAGAAAGAGATATTAAGAAGATTAGT
>CAZBTW010000121.1:0-3075 GCA_964494925.1 uncultured Aquiluna sp. | reverse complement strand
AACCCCCAACCTTCTGATCCGTAGTCAGATGCTCTATCCGTTGAGCCACAAGCGCGGGTTGCAAGACAGGAGTCTAATGGATTCTCGCTAAGAAAGTAAGCCCAGTCCTGGTTCTGTGAACAAAACCGGTCACTTCCCCAGCCTCCTCCTGCCTGCAGGCCCCTAGTTGTTGTCGGCTGCAGCCTTTGACCATCCGGTTCTAATCAACCAGATGGTGAAAGCCAGCTCTGCCACTATCGCAGGGATTGCAACGATCGGCATCATCAAATCAGCAATTGCCGGGTAATCAAGGAGCAGAACTCTAAGCAGCGAATCAACAACATAGGCAAGGCCTGCTGCAGTTAGTGCGGAGCCGATCCAGGTGCTGGTGCCAATTGAGCGGATCATCAGTGCTGCCAACGCAAGGACATGAAGCCCAAAGAAGATCAACCCTAGCTGCCAGCTGGTCTGGAAGCCATCTAGTAGTACTGCCATTTGCTCATTGTTTCCGTCTAGAGCAGGCTTCAGGGCCAGCTGCATAAACACCACCCCAACACCAAGCAGCACGCTGTAAACAAGGCGTAGCCAGGCTGCAAGCCTGGAAAGGCTTTCGTTGTGGTGAGCAAAGTAGCCATGCAATGCCCAGGCGATAACGACATCAACAATTGCAATCACGATGAAGCCAATTAGCCCAAATCTAAACAGCTGCTCATTGGTTGAGATTGCAAGAGCTGTGGCATCAGGATCAAGTGGATCAATCAAAGTTCCGACAATTACAAAGTTGGCAACGATTGCTAATACAAAAAGCGCTAGGTAGAGAGCTCCGGCAACCTTGGCTGCCTGGCGTTGAGAAGCGACTGTGTTTGTTTTCATGATTCTCCCAATAGGTAGTTGTTTGTTTTAGTACTAAGTACGAAGTTTTATCAACGCTATAGTACTAAGTACGGATGTGTCAACAGGTAGTGAGGTGGTTGGGGTGAATTCAGCTAATAATCAGGGACGGTTGAGCCGCGAGCAGATCATCCGTGGTGCTGTTGAGCTTGCTGATGAGATTGGTCTTGAGCCGCTTACTATCCGAAGGCTCTGTGAGCACCTCGGCACAAAGCCAATGTCGATTTACCACTATGTTGCCGGCAAGGAAGACATCATCGATCAGATGGTTGGGCAGGTCTTCGAAGAAGTTGGGCTTCCCGATGCCTCGCTTGGTTGGAAGGCCGCTATTTCTGGCAGGGCCAGATCACTGCGTTCGGCTCTCAAGAAACACCCCTGGGCCATACCGATTATGGAGTCTCGAAAAAAGCCCGGTGTCGACATCCTGGCTCACCACGAGGCAATGCTTGCAACCTGGCTGTCAACCAGCTTTCCTCTTGCCGTAATCGCCCATGGAATGGCCGCGGTTGATGCCTTCGTTTATGGCTTTGCGATTCAGGAGACTTCATTGCCGCTTGGAGGAGATGATTCAGCAGGTGGGGACCTGGATCAGGCCAGCGCCGATATCGTGGCACCGCTTGATCCAGAGCAGTATCCGAACCTGGTTCACTTCACAATGGAGTACATAATGCAACCTGGTTATAACTTTGGAGATTCGTTTGAGCCCGGCTTGCAAATGATTCTTGATTCTGTAGAGCGATTAGCCCAAATGGGCTAATCCTCGTCAGACGTTGTGGCGGAGACGGAGGGATTTGAACCCTCGAGGGGATTTTGGTCCCCTACCCACTTAGCAGGCGGGCGCACTCGACCGGGCTATGCGACGTCTCCGTGTGCTTGTAAAGCCTACAAGATTCTAGGCACTAACCCAAACCCTAGTTTGAACAGGTGACAGTTGCTGCGTTGGTTCCCTGAACCCAATCCGGCAGAACTGCCTCTGTCTCCTCAGCTGTTGCTGGGTCGGTGGACTCGGTGGTTGTGTCGGGGGTTTGGCTGTCTTCTGCGACAACTGCTCCGGTTCCAACATTTGCTTCAGCTAAAACCAACGGTTGGTCGCTGGCCAAGAGCTCAAACAGTTCGGCGGAACGCTCTGGTGAAGGGGCGACTCGTCCGGCGTATTCACCATCTAGGTCATAGACCGGGAGCTTAATGAACGTGATCTTGTTTAGATCAACATCGTTCACCTGCTGAGCAAGCCCAAAGATCACACCCAAATCAGTAAGCGACCTGGAAAGGGTCATGTTAGAAAGGGCTGCTGTTCCAAGCTTGAACATGGTGAATGGGTTTGTTAGAGCACCCTCGTCCTTGAGCTTTCTGACCAGTGAGGTTAGGAACACCTGCTGGTTAGAGATTCTAGAAAGATCAGAGCCATCACCAACACCATGTCGGGTTCGCAGGAAGGCCAGTGCCTCATCGCCAATCAGGGTGTGCTCGCCGGCCTCCAAATAAAGGTTTGTGTAGCTGTCCTCAATTGGGCTGGCAACACAAACATCGACGCCACCAATTGCCTCACTCATGGCAATGACTCCCTTGAAGTCAATCATGGCCAAATACGGAATCGTGACGCCGGTCAGCTGCTGAACAGCAAGCAGTGTGCAGGCAGGGCCTGCCTTGGTCATGGTGCTATTGATTTGAGCAAAGTCTCGGGCTGGATATGGTTCTCCGCCCTCAGGGTTTGGGCACTCTGGAACCGGGACCATCAGGTCTCTTGGGATGCTCATTGCAACCGCATTCTGGCGGTCTCTTGAGATGTGAACCAGGATGATCACATCCGCTAGCGCGGAACCAACTGGACCGTATTCGGTTGTCCCCTGACCCTCACGGGTGTCAGAGCCAATCAGCAGCACATTAATGGGCCCGTCGATGTCTTCGGGGGTTGGAAGATCAAAGCTGTCACCATCGGTTGAGTAGACCTCAATACCGGATGCGCTGAGTTGGCTACTCAGGAAGAAATACCCGCCGGCGCCAACAGCAAATGTGCCGGCAAGCACTACAACCATCACCCACACGGCGGCCTTGAGCCAACCGCGTCGCTTGGGGCGTGATGGCTCCAAGAACTCGTATTCGGAATCAGTCAATTAGGTCATTTCCAGCTAGTGTTAATTACATGTCTGAGAATACCCGTGCTACTGAATTATCGCTAAGAATTCCAAGGGAATTCACACTTGG
>CAZBTW010000120.1:0-3165 GCA_964494925.1 uncultured Aquiluna sp. | reverse complement strand
TACTTGGAAGGGAGCTCTGAAACATGAGCTCTCTTTCAAGCACACCCGCCAAAGTGCCACTATGGCGAGACATTAGAGTCTTGCGCTGGGCTTTCCAGCTTTTGGTGGTCGCCGGAGTTTTTGCCCTAATTTTGTGGCTTTATAACAACTACCAGGTAAATATTTCAAAGTCTCAAATTCAGACAGACCTGACATTTCTTGACAACCCAGCCAGTTTCACTATTCCAGGCAGTGATTTTGATCAATCACAGCCGGTACGTGACGCACTTGTTTTAGGGTTTTTCAATACCCTTCGAGTGGCCCTTGTCGGCATTCTGCTCGCAACCGTCCTTGGAACTCTGATTGGTATTGCCAGGCTGTCGAGAAACTTTTTATTGCGGACAGTAGCCGCAGCATATGTTGAAGTTGTTCGCAACCTTCCACTACTTCTACTGCTGACATTCATGAACTTGGCTGTCGTGCTCCAAACCTTCCCCCGTATTGATGAAGCCTGGTTACCGCTTGATCTCTTTGTTATTTCAAATAGAGGCCTGGCTCTGCCTTGGTTTGAGGGTTCAGGCTGGGTTCTTCTCGGGCTAATCGCGACTTCGCTAATTGCGCTCTGGGTGACCGTCAAAATCCGGAATGCTCAGTCGGACAAATCCGGGAAGCCATCCTATGGGCTGAGAATCGGAGTCCTGATTGCCATCGCGATCCTGATTACGGGCTGGATGTTATTAGATTTCACATGGACCCTTCCATTTGTCGAGGGTCGCGGAACTGTCGGTGGATTGCGTCTTGACCCATCATTCTTTGCACTCCTCGTTGCACTCGTTGTTTACACCAGCAGCCACATTGCCGAGATTGTTCGAGGCTCAATTCTTGCTGTGCCGAAGGGCCAGGGAGAGGCCGCCGATGCCATAGCGCTCAGCCCGGGTCAGAAAATGCGCCTTGTGATTCTCCCTCAGGCTTTTCGTGTTGCGATGCCAGCACTAGGAAACCAGTACTTGAATCTGATCAAGAACTCCTCACTGGGTGCAACGATTAGTTACTTTGAGCTAACCCAGGTTGCCCAAATCACAGTTGGAAATGGCTCCCCGGCGGTTCCGGCGTTCACTCTGACGCTTTTGGTCTATTTGTTTATCTCTCTAATCACGAGCTTGGTGGTTAATTACTTCAACCGGAAATTGGCACTGGTGGAGCGATGATGACTTGGATTAGAAGAAACATGTTTCGTTCGGTCGGTGACTCGATTGTGTCGATTGCCGTTGCAGCTCTGGCTGGTTATGTCATCTGGCAACTTTTTCAATTCATCTTCATCACGGGGCGCTGGGAGATCATCGAGGTCAACCTCAAGTTACTTTTGGTGGGCAGGTTCCCAGAGGAACTGATGTGGATGCTGGGAGCGTCAATAATCGCTCTCGCCTTCTGGATAGGTGCTGTAGCTGCAAGCTCAACAAGAGATGCAACCAAGTCAAAATCCATTGGCATGGCGTTACTGGATGTCTTCACAAGATTTGGACTGATCATCGCACTTGGCGTTGTGATTATTGCATTGGCCGGATCTCTGGAGGCGTTGCTGGTTGGCCTAGGCGTAGTACTTGCAATCCTAGTTGGAAGAGCAGTCGGAACAGCCCGGAGAAAATTGCCCCTTCTCTCAAAAATCCCATGGATTATTTGGCAGCTACTTCTGGTACTAGCGCCGACGATTCTTATCTTGCAGACCCTGTTGGTCTCAGAGCTTGAAGAATGGGGCGGATTCCTAATCAATGTTTACATAGCGATTATCAGCATCGTGTTAGCGTTCCCGCTTGGTGTGCTGCTGGCGCTCGGACGCAAATCCTCGCTTCCGATAATCCGTCTTATTTCCACTACCTACATCGAGCTAGTTAGAGGGGCGCCGCTATTTGTGCTGCTGCTGCTAGCCGGCGTTGCGCTTGAGTTCTTTATTCCATCCGAAATCGCACCCGGTGCGACATTCAGGGCAATCACTGTATTCACGATGTTCACGGCAGCCTACTTAGCTGAGATCATTCGTGGTGGGCTGCAGTCGATCTCCAAAGGACAAACTGAGGCCGGCAAGGCACTTGGGCTTCCAACTGTGAAAATTATCTTCTTGATCACCCTGCCACAAGCACTACGCAATGTGATTCCTGCCCAAATTGGTCAATTCATCAGCTTGTTCAAGGACACCACCCTTGCGGGTGCGGCCTTGAGCATGCTTGAGCTTCTGAAGGTTGGCGAGGCCATTACCAAGCAGGATGCGTACCTGGGACAGGGTCTTGTCTATGAGTCACTTGGATTCGTCGCTTTGTTGTTCTGGGTTGGTTCGTATGTCATGAGCCGGGAAAGCCAAAGACTGGAAAAGAAACTAGGAGTAGGTATTCGATGAGTGAAGAAACTTACGCAGACGCCACCAAGATCAGCGGTGATGCTGGTGCTGAGGTGATTGTCAGTCTTGAGCACGTCTATAAGCGATTCAAGGACTTCGAAGCACTGAAGGACATCAACTTCAATGTTGGAAAACAAGAAGTTGTTGTTGTGATTGGACCATCCGGATCCGGTAAGTCAACGATGATTCGCTGCATAAACATGCTTGAAGAGCACGATGAGGGCCGCATCATCGTTGACGGCACCGAGCTAACGACCGATGTCCGGAATATTCAAGAGATTAGAAAAGAGACCGGAATGGTCTTCCAGGGCTTCAACCTGTTTCCTCACATTTCTGTGCTGTCAAACATCTCTCTAGGCCCAAGGCAGGTACGCAACATGCCGAAGGCTGAAGCCGAGGCGCTTGCCCACAGCCTTCTGGAGCGGGTAAAGATTCCAGAGCAGGCTGACAAGTTCCCAGCCCAACTTTCGGGTGGTCAGCAGCAACGTGTGGCCATTGCCAGGGCGTTGGCAATGAAGCCGAAGGTGATGCTCTTTGATGAGCCAACATCGGCGCTTGATCCAGAAATGATTAACGAGGTTCTGGACGTTATCAAGGAACTTGCGAGAGAGGGCATGACCATGGTGGTTGTGACCCACGAGATGGGATTCGCCAGAGAAGTAGCCGACCGCGTTGTATTTATGGCTGACGGTGAGATTGTCGAAGTCGGCACCCCAGAGCAGATTTTTGACAACCCGAAAGAGGCTAGGACGAAAAAGTTCCTGTCCCAGATTATTTAAGCCCTCTGACTTCGT
>CAZBTW010000119.1:0-3186 GCA_964494925.1 uncultured Aquiluna sp. | reverse complement strand
CTGCCTATAGGGGTTTTGAGGTGAGCGCTGAGGTAATCGACGGGCCGCAGTCAGCGATTTGGCAGGAGGCCGAGAACAGACTGCATGCCCAAAAGGCTCTGATGGCTTGGCTAGCTGAACAAAACTAAGCTTGACAGAATAGAAAAGTAGGAATCAATGGCTCAAACAAATGATGCGCTTTGGGGCGGCAGGTTCGCAGATGGCCCATCTGACGCTCTGGCTGCGCTGTCAAAATCCACTCACTTTGACTGGAGGTTGGCCAGCTACGACCTCAAGGGCACCTCGGCACACTTGATGGCACTGCACAGTGCCGGCTACCTAAACGACGACGAACTTGCTGTCCTTCAGAAGGCAGTTGCCGAGTTGGAAAAGCGGGTTGCAAGCGGATCTTTCAAGCCAAAGCCAGATGAAGAGGACGTTCACGCAGCACTTGAGCGAGGTCTGATTGAAATTGCAGGCGCAGCCATCGCCGGCAAGGTTCGAGCTGGACGCTCGAGAAACGACCAGATTGCGACCCTGGTTCGGAATTTCATGCTTGATGCTTCTGACGCACTGGAGGCTCAGTTGCTTGCCTACCTCGATGCTCTTTGCACCCAGGCTGAGAACCACGTGGGTGTGGCGATGCCAGGACGGACTCATTTCCAGCACGCCCAGCCAGTCCTACTTTCACATCACCTGCTGGCTCACGCCTGGCCACAGGTTAGGAATCTGCAGCGTCTTGAGGATTGGCGCAAACGAGCAAAAGTCTCGGCTTATGGTGCCGGGGCACTGGCTGGAAACACCTTGCAGCTGGACCCAGATTTAGTTGCAAAAGAACTGGGCCTTGGCAAAGTGAGCGAGAACAGCATGGATGCCACCAGCTCACGTGACTTGGTTGCAGAGTTTGTTTTTATCCTGAGCATGATTGGCATCGATATTTCAAGGTTCAGCGAGGAGATTATTGCCTGGGTCTCATACGAGTTTGACTACGCGAAGCTTGCCGATGAATTTTCAACCGGTTCTTCGATCATGCCTCAGAAGAAAAACCCCGATATTGCCGAGCTTGCCAGGGGTAAGTCTGGAAGGTTGATCGGAAATCTCTCTGGGCTGCTGGCAACACTCAAGGGTCTTCCGCTGAGTTATAACCGAGACCTGCAAGAAGACAAAGAGCCAATGTTTGACTCATTTGATTCGTTGATGCTGGTGCTGCCAGCCTTCACCGGAATGGTTGCAACGCTCAGCTTCAATCGGGAACGACTTGAGGAGCTTGCTCCCAAGGGCTTCGCGCTTGCTACCGACGTCGCGGAGTGGCTAGTGAAGCAGGGTGTTCCATTCAGGGACGCCCATGAGATTACAGGTGAGCTGGTTCGCTACTGCGAGGAAAACCAGCTTGAACTAGATCAAGTTCCCGAGGCTGAACTTCAGAAAATTTCTAAGCACCTGAGCCCAGATATCAACAAGATTCTGAACGTTTCCAGTGCAATTGAATCTCGAAACGGCACTGGTGGAACTTCCTCTAATCAGGTGATCAACCAGTTAGTTTCACTTCGCAAACTCGTTCCCCATGGAAGTGTGTAATGGCTACCAAAGAAACTCTTGATGCTCAGTCCAACGACCTTTCATTTGAGTACATCCTGGATGAACTGCAATGGCGTGGGCTAGTTGCCCTGTCCACGGACGAAACGGCACTTCGCGAGGCACTAAAAAACCCCATTACCTTTTACTGCGGCTTTGACCCAACTGCCCCCAGTTTGCACTTAGGCAATCTGGTGCAGTTGCTCACCATGCGTCGCCTACAGCTTGCAGGGCATCACCCGCTGGCTTTGGTGGGAGGTGCCACCGGATTGGTGGGGGACCCTAAACCAACGGCTGAGCGGACGTTGAACGACCGGGAGACCGTTGCCAGTTGGGTTGAGAAGTTAGCCGAGCAAAATCGAAAATACCTAGATTTTGAAGGCGAAAACAAAGCCCAGATGGTCAACAACCTAGATTGGACCAGCCAATACAGTGCAATTGATTTTCTAAGGGAGATCGGCAAGCACTACCGAGTTGGAAAAATGCTGTCCAAAGATGCAGTGAGCGCAAGGTTGAACTCAGATAGCGGAATCAGCTACACCGAATTCAGCTACCAAATCATGCAGGGCTTGGACTTTCTAGAACTTTATCGCCGCTACGGCTGCATTTTGGAAACCGGTGGCAGTGACCAGTGGGGAAACCTCACTTCTGGGGCTGATTTGGTTCACAAGGTTGAAGGCAAGTCCGTGCACCTGATTGCAACCCCTCTAATCACAAATTCAGACGGAAAGAAGTTTGGGAAGAGCGAGGGCAATGCAATTTGGCTGGATGCCGACCTAACAAGCCCCTATGCCATGTATCAGTTCTGGCTAAACACAGACGACGCCGATGTGATTGATCGCCTAAAGGTCTTTACGTTTCTAACCAAATCGGAAATTGAAGAGTTTGAGCAAAAGGTTCAGGCCGAACCGTTCAAGCGTGAGGCGCAGAAGCGACTGGCACTCGAAGTCACCGAACTAGTTCACTCCAGGGAGGCCGCGGAGGCAGCAGCAGCCGCGTCACAGGCGCTGTTCGGCGCGGGGGACCTATCTGCGCTAGATGCAAAAACACTTGCCATGGCTCTTGGGGAATTGCCAAATATCAGTTGTTCACCAGGCATTTCAGTTGTTCAGGCATTGGTTGACACAGGATTGGTTGAATCCAATGGTGCGGCCAGGCGTGCAATTGCCCAAGGATCTGTAAGTGTGAACAAAGAAAAAGTGACCGATGAAAATGCGGTGATCGAGTCGTTTTTGCCCGGAAACACGGCAGTTTTGGCCAGGGGAAAGAAGTCGATGGCAGGTCTATTCTTCGGGGAAAACACGCCGAACTAAAATGGATTTGACACGGTTACCAAATCGTGACTAAGCTCTACCGAGTTGTCCAAAGTTTGGCAAGATCCGCAGAGATCGCCGGCTCAAGTGCAACACTTCCAAGTTCTAAAAATTGGCCCTTGTGGCCAGGTCTTTTAGTGTCTAGGATTTAGGTCTTCCAACTAGGGAAACCATTGAAAATTACTGGGTAACCAGGAGTTGACAAAGGCCCCGAAATCGGTAGACTTGAGAAGTTGCTCTGCGTAGGACCCGGAAGGGAAATCACAGAAGCATCCGATCTTTGAGAACTCAACAGCGTGCACAATGTCGATGCCAAAAA
>CAZBTW010000118.1:0-3192 GCA_964494925.1 uncultured Aquiluna sp. | reverse complement strand
TGCTGCACCCTGCTCAGACTCGCAGTCATCCGAAGGAATCCACTTGATATTGACCTTAGTCATTTCGGCAAAACCACCGGCGCGAAGAGCCTCGGTCACAGACAAATAAGCATCTGGAAGATCGATGTATTTACCAACCAGGCCAATGTTCACCTCGTGTTTTGGAGCATGAACCGCATCCAAAACCGGCTGCCAATTGCTCCAGTCAACATCGTTTACCTCAAGCCTGAGCGCCTTGATGATGTAGCTATCAAGACCCTCATCATTCAGCACCTGAGGGATGTCATAAATCGAGGCCGCGTCAGCAGCAGTAACTACCGCTGCCCGGTCAACGTCACACATTTGAGAAATCTTGGTTTTGATTGATTCTGGCAATTCGCGATCAGAGCGACAAACAATCGCATCGGGCTGAATTCCTAGTGAACGGAGCATCGCAACCGAGTGCTGGGTTGGCTTGGTCTTGAGCTCACCAGAGGGCTTCAAGAATGGAACTAGGGTCACATGAACGAAAAAGACATTATCGCGCCCGACATCCTGCTTTACTTGCCTGGCTGCTTCCATAAACGGCTGAGATTCAATGTCACCGACTGTGCCACCAATCTCAGTGATAATTACGTCTGGAACTGGCTCTTTGGTGGCCTGCAGTCGCATTCTTCGCTTCAGTTCATCGGTGATGTGAGGGATGACCTGCACCGTGTCACCCAAATACTCACCGCGACGCTCTTTCGCGATAACCGTTGAGTAGGCCTGCCCAGTAGTAACATTCGCAGCACTGTCTAGATTGATGTCCAAGAAACGTTCGTAATGACCGATATCAAGATCTGTTTCAGCGCCGTCATCGGTTACGAATACTTCACCGTGCTGAAAGGGGTTCATGGTGCCGGGATCGACGTTTAGATAGGGATCCAGTTTCTGCATAACCACCGAAACGCCTCGAGCCCGGAGCAGATTTCCAAGCGAAGCGGCCGTTAGACCTTTACCGAGAGAGGATGCGACCCCACCAGTTACGAATATGTGTCGGGGGGTTCCAGAGGGTTTCACCATGGAACTTCAATCTATCATCTGAAACTATGGCGACACGTCAACTAGGTCGATTATTTTGCAGAATTCATCAATTCTTTTGCGTGTTCGAGCGCAACTTCAGAATCCGGATTTCCTGACAGCATTCTTGCCAGTTCGACTTGGCGCTCAGATTGGCTAAGTAATTCAACCGAGGACTCGGTGATGTCCCCGGAGATGTCCTTGGAAACTCGAATCTGAGTGTCAGCAAACGCTGCCACCTGAGGTAAATGGGTGACCACAATCACCTGAGTTGATTCGGAAAGTTTTTTCAGCCTGCGACCAAGTTCAACCGCTGCCTGACCCCCAACACCAGCATCAACTTCATCAAAGATCATCGTTGGAAGTTGATGGCCAGAGGCCAAAACCAACTCAATCGCAAGCATGATTCTTGAAAGCTCTCCCCCGGATGCGCCCTTTCCAAGGGGCCTAGGTTCAGCACCTGAGTGCGATGCCAATAAAAACTCAATTTTGTCTCGACCGTGACTTTCAAAGCTGCTTGCTTCACTCACCGCAATGACTAACTTCGACCCGCCCATTGCTAGCTGTGAAAGTTCGTCGCTCACTGCATCGGTCAGCGCCGATGCCGCCACAGTGCGGGCACTTGTCAGTTCGCTGGCAAGTGCAGATAGCTGGGATTCAAGAGCTGCAAATTGCATCTCTAGCTTTTCGATTTGCTCGTCCGAACTATCAAGATCTAAAACTTCAGATTGCAAAGCAGGCAATGAGTCGACAAGCTCGTCAAGCTCTATGCCGTACCTTCGCTCGAGCGCAACAAGCTCTGCTTTTCTACCAAGCAGCTCATCAAGCGCCTTTGGGTCTGCATCTAAATCTGCCAGGTAACTGGCAAGCTGGCCGGAAATCTCACTGGCAGTTGCCGCCAAATCGGTCAGCTCACCTGCCAACCCCAACAGTGTTGGGTCAGAAGAATTAGCCAAGGCTCGATGCGCTTTGCCCAGGAACTGAACTGCATCCTGGTCTTCTTCGCTACTCAAAACCTGATGTGCCGAAGAAGCCGCAAGTCGAAGTGACTCAACGTTTGAAAGCCGGTGAATCTGCTCTTCAATTTCCTTGAGTTCGCCGGGTCGGCTAACACATGCTTCGATATCAGCGATTTTTAGCCGCAGTGCTTCAACCTTCAGCCCATCTGCCTCTGAGGCTGTGCGCATTCGATTGAGGCGAGCTTCCAAGTCTTTGTATTGGGCATAAGCGGAGAGATAACTAGCCTTTACCTCAGAAAGCTTCTCCCCTCCAAATGAATCCAAGGCCTCGCGTTGTTTGGTCGCGGAACGGAGTCTGATTTGGTCGCTCTGCCCATGAATCGTCACTAATTCGGATGATATTTCTTGCAGCACCGAAATCGGCACCGAAGCACCCCCAATTGCTGCCCTTGATCGGCCATCGCTAGACACTGTCCTATTGATCAGAATCTCGGATTCTGAAGTGTCAGCACCCAACTCCTGCAGCCTTGCCAAAAGCTCTTGATTGCCGGTCACTAGCCTGCCTTCAACCAGTGACTGAGTAGCTCCGGTGCGCACGGTGGACGAATCAGCTCGATTGCCCAGCAGCAGTCCGAGCGCAGTAAGGACCATGGTCTTACCAGCTCCCGTTTCACCGGTGAGTGCAGTGAAGCCTGGGCCCATTTCTAGGCTCGCGGAACTAATCACTCCGATGTTCCTGATGCCCAACGAGGAAATCAAACCGTACCCTCCGGACCTCGCCATCCGGTAACTGGCAGAGCAAACTTTCTAACCAATCGGTCACTAAAGGGGGCATCGCTCAAAATAACCATTGGGACCGGCTTGCTGCTTTTACTCACTTCGATTCTTGCTCCGGGGCCTAGATCTATAGCCCGTCTTCCATCGCACCACATCACGCCTGCGCCAGGCGAGCGCCTGAGCACTTCGATCGCCAGCTCGGAGTCAGGTGCTACGACCAGGGGCCTGGCAAACAAAGCGTGAGCCGAGATTGGCACCATCATCATTGCCTGAACATCCGGCCAGATAACAGGACCACCAACGCTGAAGGCATAGGCAGTTGAACCAGTCGGGGTGCTAACCAGGACGCCATCGCATCCAAAGGATGAGACCGGCCTGGAGTCAACTTCCACGACAACCTCGAGCATTCGCTCTC
>CAZBTW010000117.1:0-3216 GCA_964494925.1 uncultured Aquiluna sp. | reverse complement strand
GTTTAGCGGTAAGGAGGTGCGTAGAGGATTCCACCATCGGTCCATAGTGCGTTTACTCCACGCTCAAGACCAAGTGGTGCTAGGTGACGATCGAAGATCTCACCGCAGTTACCTACCTGCTTGACGACCGGGTAAGCGCAGTCAGTAGGTAGTCCCAGGCTTGGGTCTAGGACAGCAGAACCATCAGCAGATTCGATCTCCTGACCGAGGAAGCGAAGGATGCTCACGTCCTCGGTGCTAGAAGCGATCTGGTCGACGTTTGCGCTTGTGATGCCGAACTCTTCAGCCTGAATTGTGGCAAGAATTGCCCAGTTCACGGCCTGCGCCCATGCGGTGTCACCGTCTAGAACAGCAGGTGCCAAAGGCTCCTTTGAGAACACCTCAGGAAGGATTGAAAGTGCTGATGCACCCTCTGGGTACGCTGAACGGAAACCGGTCAGCTGGCTTACATCTGATGACCATCCATCGCACTGTCCGGCAATGAAAGCCTCAAGAATCAGGTCGGTGTCGTCAAATGAGCGAACTTCCCAGTTAAGGCCTAGACGAGATGACTCGAGAGCTGCGTTACCCTCGGTTGTGGTTCCCTTTGAAACACAGACGATCGCGCCGTTCATGTCTCCCACGGAGTCATAGCCACTGTCTGATGCAACCATCATTCCCTGGCCATCGTAGAAGTTTGGCTGTAGGAATGTTGCTGCCTCGCTACCATCACGAGTTGCAGTCCAGGTCGTGTTCCTTACTAGAACATCAATTGAACCACTCTGAAGTGCAGTGAAGCGGTCTGCGGTCTCTAGGTCAACCATTTCGACGGCAGTGGCATCACCCAAGACAGCTGCGGCAATAGCCTTACAGAAGTCAGAGTCGAAGCCGACGTGCTCACCGGAGTCGTCAAGTACTGCGAAACCTGGAAGTGCGTCTCTGGTGCCGCAGCGAACAACTCCTGCAGCCTTAACGCTTTCCAGCAGTGAAACACTGGCAGCAGTCTCGGTCGAGGTTGTTGACTGAGTAGCCGCACTTGTGGTCTCTTCAGTCGTTTCGGTAGTGGCACAGCCACTAAGGAATAATGCCGAAGCTGCGACAGCAGCAACAGCGATCATGGATTTCTTCATTAATGCACCCTTTCAATTAGGCGAACTGCTACCGCCGTGGGAAATTATTGGACTACCTTCCACAACGATGCAGTTAAAACTTATCCTCTGCACAATGGTGATTATGGCCAACTGGTTCATTGTTACCTAAGCGCAACTTAGGGAACTTCTAGTTGAAATCGAAACCTGAGGATTGCCGACTCTATTTAGCTTCTGATTGACAAATTAGGCTTCAGAGTTTTAGCCTGTGAAGACGATCCAGGACGTTGGGGAAGACGAAACTGGATCGGAGCAAGGTGTCAAATACTGACATTTGGCTACTTTCAGTAGCCAACGAGGCGATCGTCGAAGTTGAAAAACTTTTGGCGACGTTCGCTTTGCATGCCTCCTGGTCCCCTCAAGTAAATTCTGGTAACTCATTCCAAGCCAGGATGTCTGCATCTCTGGATCAGGGACAGGTCGAGACATTGGCCAGTGAGCTGTCCAAACTCTGCCATGCCTTCGAAATCACCAACAGCTCAGAAGAAGCAGGACTTTTTCTCTATTTCAAGGGCTTAGGACTGAAGCGTGTGCCTTTGGATGCAGCAGGCGAACCTATTATCAGAATTGGCAGGCTAAAGCACCTGATGGAAGTTTCAGCGGGTAGTAACGCCGAATTGGCAAGACTTATTAGGCTGGAGGCCGCAATTGCATGGCTGGATGTGCTGGAGCCATATCGCAGATCAACCACAAGAGTAGAAATGATGCCGAGGGCTGTTTAGATACTTCGGAATGCGAGAACCGCGTTGTGGCCACCAAAGCCAAAGCTGTTGCTGAGAGCAACCGCATTTGGTCTAGATAACGCTGTTGCCACTCCTGGAACGTTTAGCGGAATAGCAGGATCCTGGTCATCGAGGTTGATTGTTGGGGGAACCATTTGGTTCTTCAGAGCCAGAATCGTGAATACTGCTTCGATAGCACCAGCACCACCAAGTAGGTGTCCGGTAGACGCCTTAGTTGCCGCAATCATTAGGCTCTCGGTGTGATCGCCAAACACGCGCTTTATAGCGGTGTATTCGGCAATGTCACCAACCGGAGTCGAGGTTGCGTGCGCGTTTACGTGTTCAACATCCTCGATTGATACGTCGGCCTGCTCCAGCGCAGCGAGCATTGCCCTAGCAGCCCCGGCACCCTCTGGGTCTGGTGCAGTGATGTGGTAAGAGTCGCTGGTTACCGAACCACCGACAATTTCACAGTAAATCTTCGCGCCACGAGCCTGTGCCGCCTCTAGTGATTCGAGCACCAGTGCTCCAGCACCTTCGCCCATAACAAAACCATCTCGGTTCAGATCGTAGGGTCGGGAAGCCTTTTCGGGGGCATCATTTCGCTTGCTCAGGGCATGCATCGCAGCAAAAGCTGAGATCGGCAGCGGGTGAATGGCGGCCTCTGCACCACCGGCAACAACTACGTCCGCCTCGCCCCGTTGAATTCTGTGAAAGGCGTTGGCGATGGCCTCGTTGCCCGATGCACAGGCGCTGACTGCGGTGTGGACGCCGGCTCTAGCACCCAGCGCCATTCCGATTGCCGCCGCTGGACCATTTGGCATCAGCATCGGGACGGTCATTGGTAATACTCGCCTAGGGCCGCGCTCTTTTAGGGCATCAAAAGCATCAAGCAGGGTCCAGACTCCACCGATCCCGGTGGCAAAGTCCACTGCCAAACGCTCTGGCTCGACCTCTGGTTCTCCGGCGTCTGCCCAAGCCTCGCGGGCGGAAATCAATGCAAATTGGGAGGATGGGTCTAGGCGCTTTGCTTCTTGTGGTGTGAGCACATCAAGTGCTGAGATTTTTGCCTGCCCTGCAAAAGTGACAGGGATTTCATACCGAGCAACCCATTCTTGTTCCAGGGTTGAAACACCACTTTTTCCTGCCAACAGGGCTTCCCAGCTGGCAGGCGCGTCACCGGCTAGGGGAGTAGTAGCCCCTATGCCAGTAACGACGACGCGCTTCATGTTAGCCCTGGTTCTCCGTGATGAAGTTCACTGCGTCTGCCACAGTGATCAGGTTCTTTACTTCCTCGTCTGGAATCTTGACTCCGAACTTGTCCTCGGCATTGACAACGATCGTCATCATTGAGATTGAGTCGATGT
>CAZBTW010000116.1:0-3220 GCA_964494925.1 uncultured Aquiluna sp. | reverse complement strand
CCAAAAGTTCCGGGCGGCAAAGAGCTAGACAAGAAAGCTACGATTCCGGCGGACCGGGCCGCCACGAACGACAGTGACGCAGCACCCGTGAGCCTGGTTCCATACTCCCAGCGAAGTTGGTCGGCATGCTTAGTGACAAACAGAGTTGCTATCAGCGAAGCAATTATTGGCACCAAAACAAACAGCAAACCTCGCTCACTTCCCGACTGTGGAACGGCAGCAAAGATAGGCAACGCTGGAATTGGACCCAACTCGGTGGCAAAGGGAGAAACATAGGAACCCTGACCGATGGCAAACCCTGCACCCGAAATCCAAGCCGCCCCGTACACAATCAGGTTCGGCAAAACTGCCAACTGCCCAAGGGTGAGAATTACCCCTCCGAGAAGGCTCAGTCCAAGTGACTGATAAAACCCAATTACCTGCACCCAGCCAATGCCAAAAGCTAGCGCGATTAATACCGAGCTAACCAGCACCAATGCAGACACCACCGAGAGTCCAACCCGAACACCTGGGTTCAAAGCGGTTCGAATCGACCAGTGGAGCCTTGAATAGAGACCTGCCGCTCTGGCTCTGAGCCAAACGCGCTCCTTGGCCTCCGGCCCATTTGCACCCTCAAAGAGTTCAAATCTTGGGCCAGAAACCGAAGCCAATACCAACAGCGAAACAAAGAGCAGGGCGGGTAGGAACAGTGGCGTGTATTGACCGATTAGCACCCCCGGGTCCGCAGCCAACAGGCTCAGCCCATAGCTAGCGCCACCGAAAGCGATACCGCCTCCGATCCATGCCGGCCATAGCGAACTTGAAGCGGAGAGCCTGTGCCCAATGCGAATGGTCATCATGACAATCACGAGGGTGAGACCCAAAGGAAGCGCGCTAAGAACGAAGGATTCGAAGTTAAAACCGGCAAGCTCTCCAGAAGCAAAGCCGACCGGCACGCCACAAGCTATCAGGAATGCGTAGACCGCCACCTTCAGGCTTACTAGCCAGGGAATCCCACCGTCGCCTTCAATAAACCAAGCAAGAGTCAGCGGGGCAATAATTAGACCGACCACCGTGGCAATGATTATCAGTGCCTGCAGTGCGGCTATTGCAAAACTAAGCCCCCGATTCACGGACCGCTACAGGTTGGAAATGATGTCGCGCATCAGACTTGCGGTCTCTGAAGGAGTCTTACCAACCTTCACGCCAACAGCCTCAAATGCTTCCTTTTTCGCCTGGGCAGTTCCGGCAGATCCTGACACAATTGCACCGGCGTGACCCATTGTTTTTCCTTCAGGCGCAGTGAATCCAGCGACATAGGCAACAACTGGCTTGGTGACGTGCTTGGAAATATACTCAGCAGCCTTTTCCTCGCTGTCGCCACCAATCTCACCAATTAGAACAATTGCCTTGGTTTCTGGGTCGTTCTCAAAGGCCTCTAGGGCATCGATGTGAGTTGTGCCAATAACCGGGTCGCCACCAATACCGATTCCTGTGGTGAAGCCGATGTCACGAAGTTCAAACATCATCTGGTAGGTCAGAGTTCCTGATTTGGAAACAAGTCCAATTGGACCTTGACCGGTGATGTTCCATGGAGTAATTCCAGCATTGGACTGACCCGGGCTGATGATGCCTGGGCAGTTTGGTCCGATCAGCCTGGTCTTCTGGCCCTTTTCAACGTTGTAGGCCCATGCAGCAGCCGAGTCATGAACCGGAATTCCTTCGGTGATTGCCACTGCCAATGGAATCTCTGCATCGATAGCTTCAACAATCGCTGCCTTGGCAAAAGCCGGTGGCACGAAGATTACCGAAACATTCGCTCCGGTTTCGGCCATGGCATCTGCCACCGATCCGAATACTGGAAGTGACTTGCCTTCAACCTCAACGGTCTCACCCGCTTTTCTTGGGTTCACTCCACCAACGATGTTTGATCCGCCGGCCAGCATGCGCTGCGTGTGCTTCATTCCCTCGGCACCAGTCATGCCCTGAACGATGATGCGTGAGTCTTTATCTAGAAATATCGCCATGATTTACTGCCTTACCTGTTCGCTAGTTCAGCCGCGGTCGATGCGCCACCATCCATGGTGTCGGCAAGGGCCACCAGCGGGTGGTTGAATTCCTGCAAAATAGTTCGACCTTCGTCGACATTGTTGCCATCCAGTCTCACGACCAGAGGCTTAGAGGCCTTCGAACCAAGAGCGTTCAGGGCACCCACAATTCCGTTGGCAACCGCGTCACAAGCGGTAATGCCACCAAAGACGTTCACGAAAACGCTCTTGACCTGTGGGTCATTCAGAATCACATCAAGACCAGCTGCCATAACCTCAGCTGAGGCTCCACCACCAATGTCTAGGAAGTTAGCTGGCTTCACACCACCGTGACTCTCGCCGGCATAGGCAACGACGTCCAAAGTTGACATCACAAGGCCAGCACCATTTCCAATGATTCCGACTTCGCCGTCAAGCTTCACGTAGTTCAGGTCCATCTCCTTGGCTTTTGCCTCAAGTGGATCTAGAGCATCGCGCTCCAATTCATCGCGCTGGTGACGGAAGTCAGCATTCTCGTCGAGAGTTACCTTTCCATCCAGCGCCAGAATTTGGCCATCCTCGGTCAAAACCAGTGGGTTAACCTCAACCAGAGTGGCATCTTCTTTTTCAAACACTTCATAGAGCTTCACGATTACATCGCTTACCGGCTCAACTAATTCATCTGGGAATCCGCCAGCCTTGGCAATCTCAACTGCCTTGGCCTTGTCGATGCCACTAACGGCAGACACTGGAATCTTTGCTAGCGCCTCTGGGCGCTCAACTGCAAGCTGCTCGATCTCCATTCCACCCTCAACTGAGCACAGTGACAAGAAGGTGCGGTTTGATCTATCTAGCAGAACTGAGAAATAGAACTCCTGGGCAATCTTGGCGCCCTGGGCAATCATCACGCGCTTTACAACGTGACCCTTGATGTCCAGTCCAAGAATTTCCTCGGCTTTTTGCTTAGCCTCAGCTGGGCTGTGTGCGACCTTGACACCGCCGGCTTTACCGCGGCCTCCAGTCTTTACCTGGGCCTTTACTACAACCGTGCCGCCAATTGCGGCAGCTGCAGCTTCAGCTTCTTCAGGTGTATCGGCGATTCGACCTTGTAAAACCGGAACTCCATAGTTTTCAAAAAGGTCGCGGGCTTGATATTCAAATAGATCCACAGTGGTCTTTCAGTTCTTGAGCCAACGTTCAACCCCTAAAGTCTA
>CAZBTW010000115.1:0-3224 GCA_964494925.1 uncultured Aquiluna sp. | reverse complement strand
TACATCTTCCCTACACGACGCTCTTCCGTTGGCCGAGCCTTTGACAATGACGCCGGCTGGAGAATCGATTATCAGTTAGCAACCCCAGGGCTTGCGAAACTCGGGCAGAATTATCGGGTAGACAGAGCACCAAGTTATGACACTCGCTGGAGCGATCACTCGCCAGTGGTTGTTGAGTACGATCTTTAGGGATAGAAATGACCAAACCCAACCTGCTTTCGGGGATGCAGCCTTCGGCATCCAGCCTGCACCTCGGTAACTACCTGGGGGCGCTTCGCCAGTGGGTTGCAATGCAGGACCAGTTCAATGCCTACTACGTGATTGTTGACCTTCACGCTATTACCGTTCCCCAGGACCCAAAGACCCTGCGAGAAAACACCCGCAGGACAGCCGCTCAGTACTTGGCCGCAGGAATTGATCCAGCAAAAAGTTCGCTATTTGTCCAGTCACATGTCCCTGCTCATGCTCAACTTGCCTGGGTTTTGAACTGCATCACTGGGTTTGGTGAAGCGTCAAGAATGACTCAATTCAAGGACAAGAGCCAAAAAGGTGGCGCTGATGCATCATCGGTGGGCCTGTTCACATATCCAATTTTGCAGGCTGCAGACATCTTGCTCTACCAGCCAGAGGCTGTACCAGTGGGTGAAGACCAGCGCCAACACTTGGAGTTGACCAGAGACCTTGCAATGAGGTTCAACTCTCGCTTCGGTGAAACTTTTGTGATTCCAAAGGCAGAGATCCTAAAGGAAACTGCCAAGATTTATGACCTGCAGGTTCCGACTGCAAAAATGTCAAAATCTGCTGCCGACCCTAAGGGCCTAATCAACCTGATGGACACACCCGAACAGATAACCAAAAAAATCAAGTCGGCGGTTACCGACACTGACGCAAGTATCAAGTTCGACCCTGAGGCTAAGCCCGGGGTGTCCAACCTACTCGGCATCCACTCAGCTCTTTCTGGTGTTTCAATTGCCGAGCTTGAAGAAAAGTTTGCATCCTCCGGCTACGGCGATCTAAAAAAGGATGTCGCTGAGGTGGTCGTTGCTGCGCTGGAGCCAATTAGAGCCAGAACCAACGAACTACTAGAGGACGAAGCGGAACTTGACCGGCTGCTAGCAATCGGTGCCGCCCAGGCAAATGAAACTGCCGAAAAGACCTTGAAGCTTGTTTATCAGAACCTCGGTCTGGTTGCAGCTCGCTGAGGAATTTCTCAGCCAAAAAGAGTATTGTTCTAAATAAGCACAGTTCTTCGGGGTCAGTGAAAATCTGAGCCGGCGGTTAAAGTCCGCGACCCGACTTGGGCCATCGCAGCCAGCGATGATAGTCAAGGCGGTTGACTTGGTGAAATTCCAGGACCGACGGTTAAAGTCCGGATGGGAGAAGAACTAGGGCGCTATTTGCGCCTTCTTTTTTTCCGCGCCCGCGGTCTGTGTGAAACAGACTGAGAGGCACTATGCCAAGCAAAGAGCAAATAGAAGCTGCGATGCAGCACGCTCTTGAGCTCGCGCTGAAGGGCCCGGCCACCGGCATAAACCCTCAGGTAGGCGCAGTAATCCTTGATCCAGCTGGCAACATCGTTGCCGAGGGCTGGCACCTTGGCTCCGGCACCGATCACGCCGAGGTAATGGCCCTAAAAAACTTTTCTGAGGCATTCCCGAACCAATCACTTATCGGCCACACCGCCGTCGTAACACTTGAACCCTGCAACCACACTGGAAAAACAGGACCCTGTGCCAAGGCACTTGTTGATGCTGGTGTTTCCAGGGTTGTTTTCGCCTCCAGTGATCCAGGAGTTGAATCTGGCGCTGGTGCCAAGACTCTTTCCGATGCAGGAATTGAAGTCACACATGGGGTTTGCCTTGCAGAAGCAGAAGACCAAAACCGAGTCTGGCTGGTAGCCAACAGGCAGCAGCGGCCTTTTGTGACGCTTAAGTGGGCCAGCACCCTAGATGGCCGCAGTGCTGCCGAAGATGGCACCAGTCAATGGATCAGCGGCCCGGAATCCAGGGCTGACACTCACACCCGCAGATCCAACAGCGATGCAATTCTGGTGGGCACTGCCACGGCAATAGCGGATGACCCGGAGCTGACAGCCAGAAAGCCGGATGGAAGCTATTACGAGGATCAGCCAATTCGAGTGGTTATCGGGCAAAGCCCTTTGCCAAAGACGCTGCGGGTTTTCAATGACAAAGCTCCGACATTAGAGGTCAAGAGCAGAGACCTCGAAATGGTCCTTTCAACGCTTTGGGAACAGGGCATCAAGCACGTCTTTGTTGAAGCTGGGTCCAAGCTGGCCAGTGCCTTCGTGGCGGCAAACCTGGTGAATGAATTTCTGATTTATCTGGCTCCGATGCTGCTTGGTGGCAAAAATACTGCACTGGATGAAATCGGAATCACAAACATTTCTGAAGCTATGAGGCTTGAGATTTTAGAAACCACCAAGTTCGGTGGCGACATATTGGTTAGAGCAAGGAGAGCCTAATGTTCACAGGAATTATTGAAGAGCTTGGCGAGGTAATTGGCATCGAACAGCAGCCAGATGCGCTGCGCCTGACCATCAAGTGCAAGAAGGTGCTGGAAGACCTGAAGCGCGGTGACTCTATTGCCTGCTCTGGAACCTGTCTGACGGCCATCGAAATTGATGACCACAGCTTCACAGCAGATGTGATGATGGAGTCAATCAAGCTCACCAGCCTGAGTGAAGTAAAGATTGGTGACCCAATCAATTTGGAGCGGGCCATGAACGCCTCCACCAGGTATGGCGGACATGTTGTTCAGGGTCACGTAGATGGTGTTGGTGAATTCGTTTCTAGAGAACAAAGCGACAACTGGGACTGGGTTCGAATCAGAATTCCCAAGGAGCTTCTGCGCTACGTAGTCATGAAGGGTTCGATCACCTTCGATGGAATTTCGCTCACTGTAAACGAGATCAACGATGACGTAATTGGCCTGTCTTTGATTCCCGAGACGTTGGCAGTAACAACACTGGGTAGAAAAGAGCTTGGGAACAAAGTGAACGTAGAGGTCGACGTGATGGCCAAGCACATCGAAAGACTGTTGGAGTTTAGATAAATGAAAACCAAGCACGCAACTATCGAAGAGGTCTTGGCGGCACTCCGTGCCGGTAAGCCAGTCTTGGTGACCGACGCTGAGGATCGCGAGAATGAAGGCGATGCCATCATTGCCGCCGAGTTTGCGACAACCGAATGGATCGCCTGGATGAT
>CAZBTW010000114.1:0-3287 GCA_964494925.1 uncultured Aquiluna sp. | reverse complement strand
ACCTTGCCGGCAAGTCGATTGAAACTCTGCTGGATGAACTGCAGCAGCTTTGGGAGGGCGCTCTGGATTTGCGCTTTACCCTTGAAAAATCGGCCATCAGGCAGCTGCCCCATGATTCAGCAGCATCTAGGTGCGTGCTGGAGGTTGCAAGAGAGGCAATCACCAATGCCGTCAAGCACGGTGATGCCAAGAGGGTCTCGCTCAATCTGGACGCCAGCAATCAGATGATCAACCTTGTGGTCGAAAACGATGGAAAGCCGTTCCGGGAGAGCAGCCGCGGAAAAGGCCAGGAGCTTTATCAGAGCGTCTCACACCGTTATTGGTTTGAGAAAGTGAAGAACAAGACTCGTTTAGTAGTCCAAATACCGCTTAGCCCTGCAGGCGCTTCACAACCTCTTGCCTAGTCGGAGGCTGGCAGCCCGATCTCTCACAAACTATTGCGGCGGCAGCTGTTGCATATGCAACCGCTTCAGTGAGATGCTCTGCCGAAACCTCAGCTAGTTTCGCAAGTGGGTTCTGGCCCAAGGCGTCGAAGTCATCAAGTTTCACTAGGAAATTTGCCATGAATGTGTCGCCAGCACCAACGGTGTCAACCAGGTTGATTTTCTGCGAAGGAACCTTCAGCTCTTTTTGATTCAGGTAAAGCGCAACACCATCGGCACCCCGCGTAATTAGCAGCAATTGACCCTGGCTGGTCCAGTCTTTGGCAATCTGGCTTAGGTCAGCACCTGGCTCCAGATCGAACAACCACTCGATGTCAGCATCCGATGCCTTGATGATGTGGCTAATGGAATTTAGGGAAAGAACCCTGTTCAGTTCAACCTCTCGGTCAAATCCAAGTGAAGGCCTGATGTTCAAGTCGTGTGAGAGGGTCAGGGTTCCCTCTGCCTGCAGGCTATTCAGCCAAGCCTCGAGCACTGCACTGCCGGGAGGAATTGCGGCGGTAAGGCAACCAAATTGGACTGCCTTGGCACCGATTTCATTGAGGGTGCTGGCTGCTGGCAACTCGTTTTCGTGCCAAGCCCAGTCAGCTGTTCCGTTGATGTAGAAGGAGTAGCTGGCAACACCTTGGCCATCGATAGTGGCAATCGCCAAAGTGGTTTGCTCTGGAGCGCTGACAGCCATGCTGAGATCAACCTCGTAGGAACGCAGATGATTAGTTATTTTCTGCCCAAAGGAATCGGTTGAAATCCTGGCAAGAAACTTGTGGGGGACACCTGATTTAGCAAGCGCCATGGCGACGTTTGCATTGGCTCCACCGACCACTGGCTTATAGCCGGCATCGTCACCTTCGTGACCAATTAAATCAATTAGAGCTTCACCCGCAACAATAATCATGGGACAAGTCTAGGCTTTAGGCATGAAACGTATCGGAACACCAGAGACTTCAATCAGACTCCCGCTTTTCGGTCTGAGCATTGCCTGGGTCATGTTCATGCTCGCCGAATACGTTCAGTCCAGGGTCCAAACCACTATTTATTTAGATGATGGCAACGTCTGGTACCCAGACCCACGCTTTCAGCTTGAGATCTATCTTTTCTTTCTAGGAATCACGGCATTTGCAATGACAGCTCTTGCAGGTCAGAAGCTTGCGCTTCGCATTCGAACCGAAAATGATTCGGCGCTCGCTCTCAGTGCTCATCGGCTGAACAACCTGGGCGTGGTTCTGTCACTGGCTGCCGGAGCCATCTTTGCAATCGGAAACTTCCTGGGGGCCTGGAATTCCTATGAACCAACTGATGACCCAATTGGCCTGCGCCTAGTAAATGTCTACGTGCCAATTATTTTGGCCACGGCCCTTGTGGTTTACGTGATTCTGGCCGCATTTGTTTTTCGCAAGGATGCACCCGATCTTCCGGAGGGGCAGGCCGATGACGAGCGCAAAGCACTGCAGCGCGCTGTCGGTTTGGCCTATGCAAGCCCGATCATTGGTACCGCGATTGCAATCATTTTTGGTCTGACGGTCTATGACATCACCAACACAACTCTGGATGTTTGGATCTGGGTAATCATCCAGAGCATCATCGCCATTTCAATCATCATCGGAACCAGGTTTGCAGCTAGGGCAAAATCTTCTAAGCCGCTACCGGTAAAGCCAAGGCGAGTCGGCCGTGCCGCTGTGAATCTCAACCTGGTGCTTGCAATTGTTTTCGGTGTGGTGGTGACCTTCATGGCCTTCACAATGGGATTCCAGGCGATTTCAAACCTTGAGGTTTGGCCAGACTGGCGCGAGGGGGCAACCCTTGCAGAGCGACAGAAGACAATGCTTGCTCCAACCTTCAGTTGGTTTATCGAGGACATGTTGCCTGCCATGATGCTGCTGATTCTTGTGAACTTTGGAATTTACCGCACCACCGTTACCCGTAACACCGAGAAGGGCCAGTAGCAGCTTGAAAAAAGAAGTTCAGGGACTCCTGTTTGATAATGACGGAGTTCTAATTGATTCCATGCCGGGAGCACTGCGCGCCTGGGTTAAGTGGGGCGAGGTTTATCACCCCGGATTTGAGTTGACTCCAGAGTTTCATGGTCGTAGGGCAGGCGACATCGTGAAGGACCTAGTCAGCACCGAAGAGTATCAAGCCTCCTATGACTACATAAACCTGCTAGAAATTGCGGAGGCTGAAAGCACCAAGCCACTACCTGGAACCATGGAGTTCTTGTCCCAGCTGCCACAAGGCCGCTGGAACATTGTCACTGGTGCTAACCCGGAGCTTGCAAAGGTGAGGCTGGAAGCAGCCGGCATCGCAATTCCAGAAACCCTCGTGACGGCCTATGACGCTAAAAAGGGTAAGCCTGACCCGGAGCCCTATTTGCTCGGCGCCGAGAAGATAAGCATTCCAATCCAGGACTGCGTGGTCTTCGAAGATGCCCCAGCCGGTCTTGTTGCAGGGCAACGCGGCGGAGCCGCGCTGCTGGTTGGAATTGGCGAACAAACCTTAGATTCGGTTGCTGATGTGGTGGTTAGATCGCTTGCAGGACTAATTTATAGAGACAACGAGTTGGAAATACCAGACGAACTGAGATTGAGGTAATCATGGCTGAAGTTGAGATGTATGGAGCTGACTGGTGCAGCGATTGCAGAAGGTCAAAATCACTTCTGGACACGCTCAAGGTTGAATACGACAACTTTGATGTTGCTGAGTCTAAAGAAATGGCCGAGAAGGCTCAGGCCATTTCAGGACGAACAAATATTCCAGTAATCAAGTTTGCCGATGGAAAATACCTGGTCGAGCCAACCGATGCTGTTTTGTTTGCAGAGTTGAAGCTTCGAGGACTTGCAGACTAGC
>CAZBTW010000113.1:0-3290 GCA_964494925.1 uncultured Aquiluna sp. | reverse complement strand
ACCGTACTGATTTTCAATTGCTCGAGGTAATGCCCAGTCGATTCCAAAGGCAATCAGTGCAGGTCCGGCAACACGCAACCCGGTTGAAACCAAAATCATTGCTATTGAAAGCCAGAGCTTGGCTTTCAGGGGAATTAGTAGCGAACCCAGCAGTTTTCGAGAGCGCTGCCTAATAAATTTGGACTCTGTTTTGTTTAGGTCGGTGCGTTCCTCGTCGTTGGTGCCAAACATGCTCATAGGTTCACCTCCCGCTGCTTCTGCTCCTGGTCGAGAGAAGTAATCACCTCTCGGTAGTGGGCGCTGGTTGCAAGAAGTTCTTTATGGGTGCCAAAAGCACTTATTTTGCCGTCTTCGAGAAGTGCAACTTTGTCAGCCAACATCACAGTTGATGGACGATGGGCAACTATTAGAGCGGTGGTTTGTTTGAGCACTTTGCGTAGGGCCTGTTCTACGAGTGCCTCAGTGTCGACATCCAGCGCCGAAAGCGGATCATCCAAGACCAGAATCTTTGGCTTTGCTGCCACGGCCCTAGCCAGCGCTAAGCGCTGCCGTTGCCCACCCGAAAGCGAGAGGCCCTCTTCGCCTATTTCGGTGTCTATCCCATTTGGCAGGTCGTAAACAAAACCTGCTTGCGCGATTTCCAGCGCCTGCTGGAGATCTTCTTCGCTCTGCTGACTGTTGCCCAACAGCACATTGTCTCGAACCGAAGAGGAGAAGAGTGTCGCATCTTCAAATGCCATTGCAATCAGGGAACGCAGTTCAGACCTGGTCAGGTCTTTGATGTTGACACCATCGATTTTGATTTGCCCTGAACTGACGTCGTAGAGCCGGGTTGTCAGTGCGGTCAGTGTGGTTTTACCGCAACCAGTTAGGCCAATCAACGCAACTGATTGCCCTGGCTCTAGCCGCAGGTTTATGCCATCAATCAAATCCTTCGCATCATCCGGAGCATCCTGATACCTGAAATGCACGTCTTCAAACTCAAGCAACCCCATCGGTTCCTGAATTTGCTTGGGACTGTCCGGGTCTGAAATTGTGTCCGGTTCATCCAAGACTTCAAAAATTCGCTCGGTGGCTGTCTTTGCCTCCAGAGTCATGCCAAGGAAGAATCCCAGCGACTCGGTTGGCCACCTCAAGACCATTGCAGTTGCAATAAATGCAACCAGGGTCCCAACAGATATTTGACCGTCAGCCACCAACAAGATCCCAGCAAAAAATGCCGAACCAAGTGCTAGTTCTGGGATCATGATCAGGTTCAACCAAATGTTGGCAATTGATTTTGCCTTGGTAATTTCGGTTGTCTTGAGTTCAAAGGCCTGGCTTGCAAATTGCTTAGCAGCGAAACCCCCTCTTCCAAAAGACTTCAGCACCCGAACGCCGTGGACAGATTCCTCGACTCTGGTTGCTAGGTCTCCGGACTGGTCCTGTGCTCTTCTGGCAATTGCCCCGAAGCGTCTTTCGAATCTAAACCCGATCACCCAAATCGGGATTGAGGCAACGCTGAAAATCAGACCGAGCCAAAAATTGTAGGTGAACAGGATTCCCAGTCCAATCACCAGCGTTAGGAAGTTCGCAATCAAAAGCACAATTCCAAAACTTAGCCAGCGCCTGATCAGCCCAAGATCCGCCACCGCTCTTGAAAGCAGTTGCCCGGAGGGCCAACGATCATGAAAGGCAACTGGAAGATCCTGAAGCTTGGCGAACAAGGTGTTTCGCATGTCAGCTTCGACGTAGGTGCCGGGGGTCAGGACCAACCAGCGCCTAAGCAACACAAACAGTGCCTCGAGCACTCCCAGCAGCAGAATTAGACCAACTGCTGGCAACAAAGCATCGATGCCGCCCGAGACAAGCGAATTCACCAATCCTTGCAAAAACTGAGGAATAGAGAGAGCGACCAAATGAGCCGAGATTGCTGCCACAATTCCCAGGCTAATTCGACCCAGAGCACGCTTTGCAAAGGGCGCCAAACGCCAGAGCGTTTTGATGGTTGATAGTTTCGCCGTTTGCATTCCTGCCTCCGCTTGCCTAACTTTCCTAGGCAGCCCTACAGGTTAACACAGACGGTGCTGAGAAATTTCTAGTGGAAGAAGTGCCGCACAGATGTGAAATACATGCTGATGCCAGCTTTCTTAGCGGCTTCGATTACCTCTTCATCGCGAACACTGCCGCCCGGCTGAACTACCGCAGTAACTCCAGCATCAATTAAAACTTGTAGGCCATCGGCAAACGGGAAGAAAGCATCAGATGCCGCCACCGAGCCAGTAACTCTTGTTCCAGCTCTGCTGACAGCCAGTCTGCAGGAATCCAGGCGATTCACCTGTCCCATGCCAATTCCCACCGCAGCCTTGTCCTTAGCCAACAGGATTGCGTTTGATTTCACAGCACGGCAGGCAATCCAGGCAAACTTCAGATCGGCGAGGGTCTCACTGTCAACCGCAGAACCGGACACTAGCTCCCAGTTAGCTGTATCCAGCGCTTCAAAACCGTCTGAATCCTGAACCAACATGCCACCGGACACCTGACGATAATCCTTTACTGGACGTGTGTATTTCTCTTGCAATTCAAGGATCCGAAGGTTTTTCTTTTGCTTGAGTTTTTCCAGAGCCTCGGCCTGGTAACCAGGGGCAATAATCACCTCGGTGAAAACTTCTGACACGGCATTGGCCATGTCGAGAGTGACCTCCCGGTTGGCAGCTATCACACCGCCAAAAGCAGAAACTGGATCGGTTTCGTGTGCTGCAGAATAAGCGGTTGCAATGTCTTTCCCGACTGCAATGCCACAGGGGTTTGCATGCTTGATAATTGCTACCGCTGGTTCGTCAAAATCATGGGCAGCTCTCAGTGCTGCGTCGGCATCAACAAAGTTGTTGTAGCTCATGTCCTTGCCTGAATGCTGAATGGCGGCAGCGATTCCGCTCTGGCTCGAATCCCGATACAGCGCAGCTGACTGGTGTGAATTCTCTCCGTAGCGAAGATCTTGAAGTTTCTCAAAGCCCAGATTCATGGTGCTTGGTGCGCGCTCGGCCAATTGACTAGCAAACCAATTGCTCACGGCCGAATCATAAGTTGCAGTGTGATTGAAAGCCTTATGGGCAAGTGCTGTGCGCTGGGCCAAGGACATACCCTCGGAATTCACGGCCTCAATCACAGCCGGGTAATCAGCCGGGTCAACCACTATGGCGACGTTGGCATGGTTCTTTGCGCTTGCCCGAACCATTGCTGGACCACCGATGTCAATTTGTTCAATCGCGTCCTCGCCGGTTGCTCCGGAGGCGACAGTTTGACCGAAC
>CAZBTW010000112.1:0-3322 GCA_964494925.1 uncultured Aquiluna sp. | reverse complement strand
AATGTCTATCTCCTAGTTGTTACAGGTCAGGTTTGGAAGCTTCTCGCCGGAGGTGAAAAGCTCTATTTTGGTTAGTGCTTCAGATAAGTCTCTCACTGTTACAACAGTTAAATCTTCGGGAACCTGCCCGATTGCCTCATTGCAATTGGCAGCCGGTGCCAAAAAGAGTTCTGCGCCGGCGGCTTTTGCTCCCAGCATCTTGAGTTCGATCCCACCGATTGGACCAACATTTCCATCTGGATCGATGGTTCCGGTACCGGCAATATGGGCTGATCCAGCCAGCGACCCTTCCGTCAGAGCATCCAGCACACCCAGGCTAAAGACCAGGCCTCCGCTTGGCCCACCGACATCACCAAGCTGAAGGTCTAGTGCGAAGGGGAAATCATAGGTGTAGCCGATCATGGCACCTATCACCCAGGTGCCTTGATTATCTTCCGGAACGATTTCCAAGACAGTATTTTCTCCGTCACGAATAACTTCAATTTCCAGCGCAGTGTCGCCAGCGGACTGGATTTCTGCCTTGAACTGATCAAAGGTGGTCACACTCTTGCCATTTGCGCCCACAACTAGATCCCCTGCAATCAAAATGCCCGATGCCGGTGCATCCTCGAGGACAGTGTTGACATAAAGCACCCTTGGCACTTCGTAACCGATTTCCTTCAGGGCAACAGCTATTGCATCCTGCTGCGAAACCTCCATTTGTAACGTTGATTCAGCCCTGAATTGCTCGCTACTGAAATTCTCTGGGAAAACCTCATCCAGCGGCAGAACTACCTGCTCTGGGTCAAGCCAGGCCCAGAGAATCTGAATCAAGCTGGGTGTTGCTTCGCGGTTACCAACTAGGGACACTGTGGTGACGTCAAATCTTGATTCAGAGGCAAAGGTTTCTACCTCTTGGGAGCTGATAACCGGGTTGCCATCGATCTCCCCCATCACATTGAATACCTGTCCGGGGCGCTCGATAACGAACCCGGTCGGGACCAGAAACAGCCCCGCGGCAACAACCAGCGCGATGGACAGAGAAATCCATTTCGTTGCACGCTTTGGTTTTGGCGCGTCGGGCCTGTCAAAAAAAGTCATTGACTCAATGCTAAGTATGACTTCTGACAAATAGCCGATAGTTGCTCACGCCCTTGGCGAACAGCTGTGATTTCCTCACAAATTGACAGGCAATTGCCAACGACACCGACTAACTTCGTATCCAAAGAGGTGAGCTTTGGACGAACAGCCAAACAGAGAAGAACTCGAGCGCCTGATTCGAAAGATGATGGAGACCGGTCAACTAAACCCGGATGAACTTGCCAAAGTCGCCGGGTTTAGCGCAGATCCAGCCATGCTTCAGGAACTGTTTGGCAAAGTGTCTGAGATGGCCTCGAATTTTGAAACTTCTGAGCCCGTGAACTGGAAATTGGCTATCGACCAAGCTCTGGCGATTTCCAAAAAATCCGAAGCCACTGTCCCATCATCCCTCGAAGTCGAGCTGGAACGAGCATTCGACATTGCAAGGCTTTGGCTCAGCGAGGCAACTGAATTTACAAACCCCAACCCGCCCAAGCGACTCTCAAGGTCAATGTGGGCTCAAGATGCAATGCCGCTTTTCAAGGAACTTTCCGAGCCGGTAGCCAACAGCATGTCTAAGGCTCTGTCCGAAAACCTCGGGAACACTCTCCCGCCTGAGCTCAGTGACATTCTGGGGCCAGCGAAAAACTTCATTGGAAACGCCGGGAGCGCCATTTTTGCCATGCAACTTGGTCAGGCGATTGGAAAGCTTTCGGCTGAGGTTCTGCTTTCGACTGAAATAGGCATCCCAGCAACTGCTAGGCCCGGCATTGTTTCCCAAAACCTGGAGGAGTTTCTTCGTGATTTGGAAACGCCAAAATCTGAGGTGCTTATTTACCTTGCCACCAGAGAACTAGCACTGGGCGCACTGTATAACCAGTCTGGATGGCTGCGAGACCAAATTATTACTCAGGTTCGTGAGTTTGCAGCGGGCCTGAGTGTGGACTTATCTGGGATCGAAGAAATAGCTTCGGGCTTTGACCCTGAGGATCCAGAGTCTATGAATCAGATCATCGAAGCAAGCGCCATGGTCTCCCCGCGAACTCCCGAGCAACAGCAGGCGCTTGAAAGAATCGAGGCTCTGCTAGCGCTAATAGAGGGCTGGGTAGATTTCACAACCCTAGAAGCAACCAAGCGCCTGCCTAATATTCAGGCCGTGGTTGAGATTCACAATCGCAAGCGTGCCGTCAGCAGTGCTTCAGCAAAGACTTTTGAGGCGCTGTTGGGTCTGGAGCTTAGCCCAAAGCTCCGGCGCGAAGCCGGTGCCATGTGGCAACAGGTTTCAGACGCGATCGGGAAAGAAGCCGCCGACAAGCTCTGGGCTCACCCCGACCAGCTTCCGAGTGCCGATGAAATTAAAAACCCTGAGCAGTTGCTAAAACGAATCAGTGGCGAGTCAGATGACTTCGATGACCAATTGAAAAAATTTCTAGAGTGACAGCTGGCCCTGTGTAAAAACAAAAGCAGGCTTTGCCTATTGCCATCACACTAGGTCGCGTGGTGAAGCAAATCAATCCAGGACTGGCCAGGCTCTGGCTTGCAGATAACACTCGCCAGTACGGTGCTCATGGTCAAGCAAAGCTGGAAAATCTTTCCGGGGAGCAACATCGGTTGCTCGACTACCTAGAGTCAGGTGTCAGTGACAATCAGCTGGCATCGCTTTCTGGAATGGCGCTGGCAAATCAGTCGACTACAGACAACCTGCTATCTCGGCTTCGACCATTGATTTCGACCACCTCATCATTCCTTCCAGATTTCTCGGAAGCTGATGTTTCCCGGCACTTTTCAGAGATCATGAGGCTCTTTTTACTCGATGCCAAGGACCCTGCCGAAACCCTAAAGTCGCGGGGCGTGATGAAAATCTTTGTTTCGTCTCTAGACCGGACTGGGCTCACGGTAATCCGAGCACTTGCAGCGTCAGCAATTGGCTCAGTCTTCACCGAAGATCACCAGACAGTTGGTCCGGGCGACACATTGCAATTGGGCTATCCGCCTCAGCTCTTGAAGATTCAGCGGGCCAAAGCAGCTAAGTCACTGGAACCAGGCATAGAAATTCAACTACACAGCAGGCGCAGTAACGCATTCGACCGCGCCGACATAGCCATTTTGATTTCCAACGACGTTGTCAGGCCGGGTATCTATCAACCATGGATGTCCAGAGATGTCCCGCATATTTCGGTCTGCTATGACGAGGTCGGCGTGGAGGTGTCGCACCTAGTGATTCCAGGGGTAACTCCGTGTTTGGGATGCATAGAGCTGGCAA
>CAZBTW010000111.1:0-3360 GCA_964494925.1 uncultured Aquiluna sp. | reverse complement strand
AAATCTGGATGGAAAAAAGATCACAACTCCGGAGACCATCAAACCGGGCATGACTATCCGGATTGGAACAACAACCTTTGAGCTGAGGTCTTAGTCCCTTGGCAATCAAGACCATTAGCTATGCCGCCAGTGACATTGGTAAGCATCGAAGCTCGAACCAGGACTCTGGTTATTCCGGTTATCAGCTGTTCTTTGTCGCTGACGGAATGGGAGGGCATGCCGGAGGTGATATCGCCTCAGCGATTACCTCGCAGCGGGTTGCTCTAACAGACAGCAAATATGACTCGGTGGAAGAAGCTATTGAGAGCCTGAAATCCGGAGTGATTGAAGCCAACTCAATGCTCACCGGAACTGTTGTTGAACACCCCGAGCTCCAGGGCATGGGAACTACATTCTCAGGACTCTTGGTGCACGGCAACCAGATCATTACTGCTCACATCGGTGACTCCCGCATCTACCGGATGCGCGCCGGCGAAGTTGAGCAGATAACCAAAGACCACACCTTCGTTCAGAAGTTGGTTGAACTGGGCCGAATTACAGAGGAAGAGGCTCTGGTTCACCCAAGACGCAGCGTCCTAATGCGGGTACTAGGAGATGTCCAGGGTGACCCAGAATTGGACATTGCCCTGCATGACGCACTGCCAGGTGACCGGTGGATGGTTTGCAGTGATGGACTCAGTGGAGTGGTTCCCGAGGATGTTGTGGCCAGAATTCTGTCCTCAAATGTTCCAACCGAAGAAGCTGCTGAACTACTGGTTGGTGAGGCCCTTGAGCACGGTGCTCCAGACAATGTCACGGTGGTAATTACCGACATTGTGAGACCAACCGTTCAAGCTGATTTTGAACCTGGCGCCCACTTTGTTGGCTCTGCTGATCACGAGGTGATCATCGAGGAGCGCAAGGGCGGCAAGATCCTGCGTCTGTTCAACCCCAAGTCACTGCTGGAGCTGCTGCAGAGCCCAGAGGATCCCGCCAAGTACGCGCCAGAATCCGAAGAATTGCTGGAGAAGATTCTGGCCGAGACCCAACGCAAGCTTCGCTGGCGTGGGGTGAGGATGATCATCGGATGGTTGTTGTTTGCCGGCATCATCTTTGCGCTTGGGTTTGGTGCCTACCAGTACACCCAGACCAGGTATTACGTTGACGAACTAAATGGGCAGGTCACCATTTTCCAGGGCATCCGAGAGCAGTTGGGGCCGCTGAATTTCTCAAGTCCTTACCTAATCTCGGAAATAAACCTTGAGGACCTTTCGCCTTTCCAGCAGACATTGATTGAGCGTTCTATTTCCACCGAGTCTCTAGATGAAGCAATCCGAATTCTTGAGCAGTTGAGGCAGAGCATCAATGAGTAACGTCTCGCTGACCTCCGCAATTCCACTGCTACTAAAGGCGGTGCCCAGGTCTAGGAACTTCGAGGCAGTGCTGCTTTTTTGGGTCGCCGGAATTCACGCATTTGCACTGGCTCAGATCCAGCTTTCTGTGAACCAGAAGATGAGTTGGGACATGCTGTACTACTGGGCTCCGCCAACCATTAGTGCCTGGTTGCTGCACTACGTGTTGCGAAAGTATGCATTGAATGCGGATGGTCTGCTGTTACCGCTGGCTTTCTTGCTGAACGGTCTGGGCATCGCGATGATCTACCGACTCGATCTTGCTGAAATTACCCGTGGTGATGGGGCGTTGTTTGCTGAGCGACAGGTTTGGCTGAGCTGCTTTGCGATGCTGATCGCTGCAGTGGTGGTGAGGCTGGTACCGAACCCACTTGCCCTACGGAGGTTCCCATATCTAGCCGGTGCCGCGGCAGTTGTGCTGCTGATGCTGCCGGCCGCTCCGGTAATTGGCAGAACCGTGAATGGCGCAACGCTCTGGGTTGGCATCGGAGAGCTTTCGTTTCAACCGGGTGAGATTGCAAAGATTCTGTTAGCGATTTTCTTTGCCGGTTATTTGGTTTCCAGGAAGGGTCCGCTTTCCGAGATTGGCTCGAGGGTTCTTGGGATGAAGATTCCAGGGGCCAAGGACCTTGGTCCAGTTCTGCTGTTCTGGTTGGCTTCGCTTGCTGTTCTGGTTATTCAGAGGGATCTGGGAACTTCAATCCTCTACTTTGGGCTGTTTCTAGTGATGATCTACACGGCAACTGGTCGTGGATTCTATGTTGGCATAGGCCTGGTGATGATGGTCACCGGTGCTCTGGTTGCGTCCAGAATCTTTGAGTATGTCGGGTCCAGGTTTGACAGCTGGCTGAATCCATTTGCTGCCGAAAACTACCAGGCGATTGGTGGTAGTTATCAGCTGGTTCAGGGGCTGTTTGGAATGGCTCACGGTGATGTGATTGGCGCTGGCTTGGGTGGTGGTTTTCCACAGCTGATTCCACTTGCGGAGAGCGACTTTATTTTTGCCGCTCTTGGTGAAGAGTTGGGATTGGCTGGGGTGTTCGCGATCTTGGCGGTTTACCTGCTGATTGTTTACCGCGGTTTGCGAATTGCTAACACTCACCCCGATGAATTTTCAAAGCTTTTGTCACTCGGCCTGTCATTTGTGATTGGGTTGCAGGTTTTTGTTGTTGCCGGTGGCGTGATGGGGCTGCTCCCACTGACGGGATTGACAACACCATTCTTGGCTGCCGGTGGCAGCTCACTACTTGCCAACTGGTCAATCATTGGTCTGCTGTTGGTTTTGTCTGATTCCTCATTGAAACGAGTGGCGGCATGAACCGGCAGGTGAGGAGAGTTGGGTTAGCGCTGACTTTCATGTTCATTGCACTGTTTGCCATGGCATCTTCGATTCAAGTAATCAGGAGTCAATCGCTCTATCAAGATGCCAGGAACGTTCGCGCAGCCTATGAAACCTACAAGACTCAGCGTGGTTCGATCCTGGTTGGCGAGCAGGAGATTGTGGTGAGCGATCCGGTCAACGACCAGTACCGCTTCCTGAGGGAATATGACTCGGTTCTCTACTCCCCGGTGGTTGGTTTCTTCAGCATCTTCACCGGCTCATCGGGCATTGAAAGATCCATGAACTCGCTGCTTGCCGGACAGTCTTCGGCACAGTTTTTCGAACAAATCAACGCACTACTTGATGGCACACCGGTAACCGGGGCAGCGGTTGAGCTGAGCCTAGATGCTGATTTGCAACGGGCTGCCTGGGATGCACTTGGTTCTCGAAAAGGGTCAGTTGTGGCGATGGACCCAAGCACGGGCCGAATCCTGGCAATGGTCTCAAAGCCAACCTTTGATGCCAACTTGCTTGCCGGTCACGAGTATGAGCCTGTGAACTCGGCATACCGAAACTATCTGGATGATGAAGACAAGCCGCTGATAAACAGAGCAATCAACGGAGACCTCTACCACCCAGGATCGGTGT
>CAZBTW010000110.1:0-3473 GCA_964494925.1 uncultured Aquiluna sp. | reverse complement strand
AGAAGAGTGGTTGGGCACCAGGTCGACGATGACTCTGATGCCCAAGTCGTGGGCCTTGGCTAGGACTCTGTCGAAGTCCGCGAGGGTTCCAAAGCGCGGATCGATGTCGGTGTAGTCACTGACGTCATATCCGGCGTCCTTTTGTGGGGAGGTGAAGAACGGGGAGAACCAAACGGCATCTACACCCAGCTCCTTGAGTGCCTCGAGACGGTCATGAACGCCAAGCAAATCCCCCATGCCATCGCCGTTGCCATCGGCGAAAGAGCGGGGGTAGATCTGGTAAATAACGGCATTCCGCCACCACTTTTCGGGCGTGGAAGGCTGGGGTAAAGCTTGGGCCATGGTCGAAATCTTATGGGGAAAACAAATGACTTCAAGCAAGCCCAAAATCTAGAATTTCCCGTGCAAAAAGCCAGTTATTCCCGAAATCATGCGTATGTAAACGCTTACATTCTTGCTGGCTCGTGAGTCGGGATAGTCCCGTTGTTACTTACTTGTTACTAATGTAAGCGTTTACAAGTTTGCGCATAATTTTCACTGGGGGAATGCTTATAGGGCTTGCCCTAGCAGGCGATCAATTTCCTATTCAGGTACTGAAAGGTGCTCTATTGAAAACCACTAAGCGCAGCCTGTTTGCCTTCGGCGCAATTGCCGCGGCTTCAGCGCTAGTTCTATCTGGTTGTGCAGCCGAAGAGGCTGAACCAACCGCATCCGCAACCCCAAGTAACACCCAGTCGGCTGAGCCAGTAGACCCAATTGTTGTCTGGGCCGACGAGCTAGAGACCCCTGCTCTTGAGGGGCTTGCTCTCCAGTTTGAAGCTGACACCGGTATTCCTGTCGTTCTGGTTGATCAGAGCGCTGCTGGAGTTCGTGACAGCTTTGTAGCTGCACCTGCGGCAGAGGCTCCAGATATCGTGTTCGGAGCCCATGACTGGCAAGGAGAGCTCGTAAGCAACGGTCTGATTGCACCTATTGAGCTAGGTGACCGTGCAGCTGGATTTATTGCAGGTTCCATCAACGCTTTCAACTACGGTGGAACTCAATACGGTGTTCCGTATACCCAGGAGAACGTTGCTTTGGTTTGCTCCACTGCCGCAATGCCTGCAGCCCCCGCAACGTTCCAGGATGCGGTTGATGTAGGTCTGGCGATTTCCCTGAACGACGGCGGCGGTGACCCGTATCACATGTACGCACTGCAGACCTCGTTTGGTGCAACAGTCTTTGAGATTGATGCATCTGGCTCCTACACCAACACCCTTGGCATGGAGAATGAGCAAGGCTTTGCTTTCGCTCAGTGGCTAGCAGACAACGCAGACCTCTTTGACCTCTCCAACAACACCGACATCGTTAAGGAGCAGGTAGTCTCCGGCGACAAGGGATGCTGGATTACCGGTCCTTGGAACGCATCCTGGTTCACTGAAAACTTCGGTGAAGATGGCTGGGCTGCCTACCAGATCCCATCGGCCGGCGGTCAGCCTGCTGCGCAGTTCTCTGGAGTCCGCGGTGTGATGCTGAGTGCAAACTCTCAGAACCCAATCGCTGCGACCAAGTTCATCCTTGACTATGTCGCTAGCGATGCTGGACAAATTGCTCTGTTCGAGGCGTCCGGTCGCATTCCTTCCAACCTTGTGGCCCTAGAAGCTGCAGCTGACACGAAGGCAGCCTCCGAGTTTGGTGCCGCTGGTGTGAATGCCATGCCGATGCCTGCAATTCCGGAAATGAATTCGGTTTGGGCATACTGGGGCTCCACTGAGGTTGCCATCATTCGCGGTGATGGTGATCCACAGGAGCTGTGGCAGAAGATGTGTGACGACATCAAGGCAGCCTTCGCAGGTTAACGAATAAATAGTCAAATAGCAGCGGGACGGGTGGAAATCCTCCCGTCCCGCTGTTCACTCTTCCCAGGGTATTGATTGGACGGCGATGACCTCAGTTATCACAGTGTCGAAAAGACGCAAGAGTTCAACCGCCCTAACCGACGGTGGGACTCCGTCGCTCATCGGACTAATCGTTAAGATTGCCCTGCTGTCGCTTTTGGCGGCAGCCATGTTATTCGCCACCATGGTCCTGATTGCAAACGGCGATATTCTCCTTGGCATAGCCGCAGCCCTCGTAACCTCAGTGGTAATCCTGATTTACTTGCGACGCGGCAGCTTGCCTCTGAAGTACATGATTCCAGGTCTGGTCTTTATGATGATTTTCCAGGTCTATGTTGCGCTGTACTCAGGCTTCATCGCGTTCACAAACTATGGCGGTGGCCATATTGGCTCCAAGCAGGATGCCATAGCGGTCCTATCTCTGACCGGGCAGGAGCGCGTCCCAGAATCCCCCGAGCTTCAGATAAAAGTTGTTTCCAACTCTGACGAGATTGGCTTGTTGGTTCGTATCCCTGAAGCTGATGGTGGCTCTAGTTGGGCTTTTGGCAGCAATTCAACTGCTCTCACAACCCAAGGCATCGCAGGTGGGGACGATTCACCTACCTACCGCGATTTCACCGAACTGAGTTTCCGAGAGGTGCTGGGTGTTCAACAGCAAATTGCGGAACTTCGCATCCCGGCAGATAACTACTACCCATCCGCTTTCGTACTGACTAAAGACGGTAGCTACGGCTACTTCTATCAGCCAACGCTCGCGTACAATCCAGTCACCGACTCGGTTGTAAGGGTGACAGATAGCAAAGAGTTTTTTGACAATGGCGAGGGTAACTTCCAAGCGCTAGATGGAGAGGTGATCTACCCGGGCTGGCGCGAGTTGGTTGGTTTTGATAACTTCACCAAAGCTTTCACTGAGGAGCGCATCCGAGGGCCGTTCGTAGGGGTTACGCTCTGGACCTTTGCCTTTGCGATTCTCACAGTCTTGGTCACTTTCGCCATGGGTCTGGGCCTAGCTCTGCTCTTCAATGACAAGACCTTCCGTGGCCGGAGAATCTATCGGGTTGCAATGATTCTGCCCTACGCCTTCCCGGCATTTCTCTCGGCGATGATTTGGCGCTCGCTCTTCAATGAGAAGTATGGCTTTATCAATCAAGTTCTACTTGATGGAGTCTCGATTCCATGGCTCTCAGACCAATGGCTTGCCAAGCTCGCGATTCTCTTGGTGAACTTTTGGCTCGGTTTTCCCTACATGTTCCTCATCACCCTTGGAGCTCTCCAATCAATTCCAGAGGAGCTCATGGAGTCGGCTCGAATTGACGGTGCTAATGCACTGCAGCAACTACGCCTTATAAAACTCCCACTACTACTGGTCTCTGTTGCGCCACTGTTGATCACATCCTTTGCCTTCAATTTCAACAACTTCACCTTGATCTTCCTTCTTACTGGAGGAGGGCCTAAGAACATCGATGCAGGACTAAATGCCGGTCACACCGACATCCTCATCACCCTGGTTTACAAACTCGCCTTTAACGCGGGTGAGGGCTCAGATTTTGGTCTGGCTAGCGCGTTTTCCATACTTATCTTCTTTGTCGTCGGATC
>CAZBTW010000109.1:0-3502 GCA_964494925.1 uncultured Aquiluna sp. | reverse complement strand
TATTTCCAGAGTCCACATGGATCAGCTGATTAGCGATTTGAATGCAGGATTAGCTCAGTCCCAAGCGATTGAATTCACCCCGGATGTCGACGCTGAAATTGACGTCCCAGAAGATTTTGTTGTTCCCAGCTGTCAATCCTGCGGAGGTAACTACAAGCCAGATGTTGTTTTTTTTGGAGAGCAGATTCCGCTGGATCGAGTTGCCGCAGCCAGGAGGGCAGTTGAAGAAACTGAAGCAGTTTTGGTGGCAGGAAGCTCATTGGCCGTCAACTCAGGACTGCGGTTGGTCAAGCAGGCTAAAGAGCTTGGTCACAAAGTGGTGATCATCAACCGTGGTGAAACTAAGGCCGATGGCCTGTCGGATTTGAAGCTCAGCACCTCAACCTCAGATGTTTTGGAAGCTCTATACCTATGACCGGCACAGTTCTTGGGCTTTTTCGCCACGGCCAGACCGACTGGAACATTGATCTGCGACTGCAGGGAACTGCAGAAATACCGCTGAATGAGTATGGGATGCAGCAGGTTGCAACCGCTGCGAATGAGCTCAAGCAACACAGCTGGGATCTGTTATTGAGTTCTCCCCTCGGGCGAGCAAAGGAAAGCGCTCAAATTATCCAGCGCGAACTCCAAATACCTGAGGTGGTTATCGAACCAATGTTGCTGGAGCGCTCCTTTGGTGTCGGCGAGGGAATGCTCTATGACCAATGGCAGGAAAAATATGGCCAGCTCGAAGAAATACCAGGAGCTGAATCCAACGCATCCATTCGTGCTCGCGCCAATGACTTGTTAGCTGAGTTCAGCAGGAAACACTCGGGAGCGAGGATCCTGGCTGTCTCGCATGGCGCACTGATTAGGTATGTACTGTCCGAGGTAACTGAAGGGAAAGTCCCTCCCCCTGGCGAGCGGCTCCAGAATGCTTCATTGCATCTGCTTCGACACCAAGCCAATTGGGAACTAGATGCCTGGGCGCCTAATTCGCTAGGTAAGTGATTTCAATATCTGGTGTAGCTTTGCTGCGCTGGTAACCCAAGAAAATTCTCTAACCCGCTCGACCCCTAAGTTCGAATGCATTTCCCAAAGTTTTGGATCCTCCAGACTATGAATTTTTTCAACAAATTCAACTATTTGCTCGTTGTCAAAATAAAGCCCCGCGGTGCTGGCAACTTCCCTAAAAATCTCGATGGCGGAAACCACAACCGGTAGCCCATGTGACATTGCTTCAACCAGGGGAATTCCAAAACCTTCATCTTTTGAGGCGCTGACTAGCGCAAAGGAGGTTGCCAAATATTTTTGATACTCAGCATCTGTAACTCCGTTTTTGAATATGACTTCGCCGCCGTTTGAACTGACCAGTCCTTCGAGTCGTTTTCTGTCATCCTGGCTAATCCTCGAGAGCAGTATCAACCTGTAGCCGACAAGTTGTGACATGGCTCGAACTAAGAACTCAACATTTTTGTAGTCAATGAAACTACCCATGTAAACAATGTCTTTTGATTCCGGAGCGGTTCTGGGTTTGATGTCCTGGCTGGTCCCGGCGTTGTAAATAACCTCAACTGGCCTCTTGGTAAGCCGGGCCTGCTGGATCTGTTTCTTTGAAGTCTCCGAAACTGAAACTACCAAATCCGCCCTGTTCAGCACGAGCCGCTGGGGAATGTAGGTCAGGTGGAACAGGTACCAACCCAGCCGAACCAGCGCACTGAAGCCAGCTGGCGGCTTGCGATGGCGATAGTAAATCATGTCGTGGAGGGTCAGAACTAATTTGAACTTTCGACCCAGTGACGAGGTTGTCTGCATGGGGCTGAACAAGACTTTCACGCCGGTTTTGTTGAGCCTGGTTGCCAAGGTCAATTCCCGGGCACTGGTTGGTTTGTTCACCATCAAGGTTTTGATCTCGCTTGGCAGTAGCTGAATTTGAGCTACTTCACTCACCAGAACGGTGATTGGCTCAAGTTGGTTTAGCTCCCCAATAAGACCAATGCTGAACCTGGTGATGCCATCTGGACTAGTTGGATTAATAAAGCGCCCATCAAAATAGATTTCAGTCATGGCTCTCAATAAAGTTTGAGATTGCCCTGGCAACATCGCCCGGCTTTTCGTAATGGGTTAGGTGGCCGACTTTATTCAGCGTAACGAGCTTCCAGTTGGGGTTTTTCGCCACCAGCTGCACTGTAGCCGGGAGTGGTGCAACAACGTCACTGTCTCCTGAAATCATGAGGGTTCTATCGGGAAGATGTGCTTCAAAGTCAGTCACGCAAGCGGTGTTAGCGGCATGGAAACCCTCAACCACAGACTTTTGTGAGTGGAAGCCAGAGAAGTACCTGGCATGTTGGTCATGTGCAAAGCGTCGTATCGATGGCCGGAGGGACTTTGTGAGTGCAATTGACATGGCCCTGGTCACTAACCCTGAGCTAAGCAACCAGTTTCCAAACAAGCCGTTCATGCCAAGCCGGTAGTAAAGTTCAGCACCCCGATTGGCTATTGACTTTACGCCGCTGGCCCTGGTTGTGATCGGGTTTACCAGCACGACTGTGTCCTGGTTCAAGCCTTGGCTAAGAGCACTTGATACCACCAAAGTGCCGAAGCTGTGACCCACGATCGCATCAAAGGGCCCAGTTTGGGCAACCAGGTCAACCAGCCACTTGCCGTAGCTTTGTAAATCATGTGACTGGAGCGCCACACTGGCCCCAAACCCAGGCAAATCAGGAACTACGCACTGATAATCCGGAAGTGCTCCGACAATGGCCTGCAATCCATGATGGTCACCGCGGAAGCCATGAACAAACAGCACCCTTGAACCAGTCCCTGCGTAGTGCCAAATTGCAGTTGTGCCAATGTCTGCCCGGTGAGCTCGGGCCGCAGCAGATTCAAATAAATCTTTGGATTGATAAGTCAACACTGTCACCCAACCAGTCTAGGTTGGTTGGACCGGGAGTATCGTTTAGGCAGGGAGCTGATTTGTTAGATTTTGATTTTGAACCAGATGCACCAGCGTGGTCTAAGCGACTTGCTGCTTTTGACCTGGAGACAACCGGCCTGGATCTTTCCACTGCCCGAATAGTGACCGCCTGCATCGCAGTATTAGACAGCGCTGGTGAAGTGGAGCAGCTGCATGAGTTCTTGGTTAATCCAGGCATAGAGATCCCTGAATCCGCATCGAATGTGCACGGCATTACAACCGAGATTGCCCAGGCTAAAGGCGGCGATCCTGCCGCAGCAATCGCTGAAATTACCCAGATTTTGAACTCGCTTCAAACCTCGATGCCAGTGGTCGCCTTTAACGCACCCTATGACTTTACAATTTTGGCCAACGAAGCAAAGCGACACAGCCTGGAGCCACTAGTTCCAGTTTCTGTTGTTGATCCATTGGTCCTAGACAGGAAAGTGGATCGCTTTCGGAAGGGCAAGAGAAACTTGATTGTGATGGCCGAACACTACGGCGTAAGTCTCACCGATGCACACAATTCAACAGCTGACGCGGTTGCCGCAGGGCGATTGGCCATGC
>CAZBTW010000108.1:0-3554 GCA_964494925.1 uncultured Aquiluna sp. | reverse complement strand
CCGGACTTACTTTAGAAATGGCCACTCCTTATGGGGTGGCCTTTTCTATTTAAGCATTTTGCTTTAAGGAGCGATCATGGAACAACGTGGCAAGAGGTCAAAGCCTCACGAAGAGGGGCCTATTGGTCGCGGCGAGCGCACCGACAAGGAGCGCCCCGAGTGGCAAACTCGAGTTCAACGTGTAAAAAGCGAAGAGAAATCACCGCTGGTTCCATCCGAGATAACGCCCGAAGATTTGGATTTTTCAGTACGCGTCCAGCTGAAGACTCTCACTGCTGAGAATGCTGAGATGGTTGCCAGGCATTTGGCCATGGTGTCGTTGCTAATTGCGGACGATCCACAACTAGCCCATAAGCATGCCCTGGCTGCTTCGAGAAGAGCCGGTCGCCTTGCAATAGTCCACGAGACCGTTGGTATTACCGCGTATGCCTCTGGAGACTTTGCTCTTGCAATTAGGGAGCTGCTCACTCACCGCAGGCTTTCTGGTTCTAACGATCAACTGCCGCTTATTGTTGATTCCGAACGGGGGCTTGGCAGACCCGAGCGCGCGTTGGAGGCGGTAGTTGGCATCGATCGAAGCAAGCTTTCAACCGGCGTTCGAATTAATCTTGCAATCGCCCTTTCAGGCGCGAGGCTTGACCTTGGGCAAACGGAGCTGGCGTTGCAGGAGCTGGAGATTCCAGAACTAAACCCAAAACGAGTGTTTGAGCAATCACCTCTTCTTTTCCGCAGCTATGCCGAGTGCCTGAGGGAATTGGGTCGAGACGGTGACAGCTGGGATGAACTGGGCGACCGGGCTGAAAAAGCACTCGCCGAGCACGGCGAGGAAGTTTTTGAGCTTTTTGAAGAGATCAAGATTCCTACCAGCGAGGACTTTGAGCGAACCGCTAAGGCGCCCAAACCATATCGAAAGCCAGATTCCAGACCGGAGCGCTCAGGTCGCAGTTTTGAAAAATCCGACCGCAAGTTCCCGCCCAGGGACAAGGGTGATTCGAGGTCGGATCGCAAGCCGGGGACATCACGGCCATCCAGGCCAGACCGGGGCCCAAGGCCAGATAACAAGGGGAGAGGTCCTCGAGGTGCTGGTAAGTAAGTTTGATTCGGTGCTGTTCGATCTGGACGGCGTCATTTACCAGGGTGACCAGGCCATCGATCGCGCTGTTTTGGCGGTGAATCGGGTTTCGGATCTAAACATCAAGGTCGGCTACATAACCAATAACTCATCAAGACGTTCTGAAACTATTGCCGAGCAGTTAGTTGGTTTTGGTATTGCTGCATCGCCGGAACAAATCGTTGGCTCGGCAAAGGCTGGAGTGAAGTTGCTGGCCAAGAAAATCGAAGCTGGCCAGAAAGTTTTAGTAGTTGGAGGCGATGGACTCCGCCATGAAGTTCAACATCAGGGGTTTGTAGTTGTCGATAGGGCACAGGACCAGCCTGCCGCTGTTATTCAGGGCTTTAGCAAGGACGTGTCTTGGAGGGAGCTAGCCGAGGCAAGTTTCGCTATCCAAAACGGTGCGGTTTGGGTGGCGACGAATCAGGATTGGACCATCCCGGTAGAGCAGGGTATTGCTCCTGGGAATGGAACTCTAGTTGGAGCGGTCCACACCGCAGTCGGTATTTTGCCCGAGTTTGCTGGGAAGCCCTTTGGTCCAATCTTCGCTGAGGCTAAGACTCAGCTTTCGATCCAGAGACCACTCATGGTTGGAGATCGACTTGATACAGATATTCGTGGAGCCCGAGCTGCAGGCTTTGAGTCCGCTGTTGTCATGACTGGAATTGCCACTCGCAAGGAGCTCTTGGGTGCAAAGCCTGAGGATCGCCCAGACTATCTTTTTGAAAACCTCGACGCGCTCTTTGTTGATTATGACCTGCCAAAGAAAACCAAGCGAGGCTTTAGGTCAGGAGCGGCTGCAGTTGAACTTCTTGGCAACAAAGTGATGGTGACAGATGGCGACCCCAGCTCTTTTGATGCACTGAAGGCTGCCTGTCATCTAATCTGGAGCAGTGGCCAACCTATTTACGCACTTGATATCGAACCATCTCTCTACAGCTAGGAACTAAATGTCAATTGAAAACCTGGAATCAGAGCTAGCGCGAATCGAGAAATTGCCAGTGGCTGAACAGTTGGCTGCACTTGATCAAATAATCAGCGACCTCGAAAAGCAGCTAATTTGAGCGAGCGGTTAGACATTGAGCTTGTAATTCGTGACCTAGCGAGGTCTCGCACTCAGGCCGGGGCTCTAATTACTGCTGGGCGGGTAACTGTCAACGGCAAGGAAGTCCTGAAGTCTTCTCACAAAATTTCCCCCGATGACAAAGTCGAAGTTTCCGAGGGTATCGATTTTGTCTCCAGGGCTGGACACAAGCTCGCTCATGCCTTGAATGAGTTTTTAATCAAGCCCGGAGGGCTTTGTGTTGATGTTGGGGCATCAACCGGTGGGTTCACCCAGGTTTTATTGGAAAATGGCGCAGAAAAAGTCATTGCCATTGACGTCGGCCACAATCAGTTGGTGCCAGAAATCAAGCGGGACCCAAGGGTTGTGAGTCTTGAGGGACAGAATATTCGAGACTTCAGCCTGGATCAGCTGGCCGAGCTTGCTGCAGGCAAGCCGGTGCAGTTGCTAGTGGCTGACCTGAGCTTCATTTCACTAACTTTGGTCTCGGAAAAGCTGGCACAGCTCGCGGTCGGTGCTCCTCAGATTTGGTTGATCAAGCCTCAGTTTGAAGTTGGTAAGGACTCATTGAGTGCCACCGGCGTAGTCTCCAGCAGGGCAGAGCGTCTTCGAGCTATCCAGCAGGTGCTGGATGCAGCCCGTGAATCTGGATTGCATGCGCAGAAAATCACTGAGTCTCCCATCAAGGGAACCAATGGCAATGTCGAATACTTGGCATTATTTGGCAATCAGCGTCTTGATTACGCCCAGGAGCAGTCGAATCTGGATCAGCTTTTTGTAAAAGAGTCTTGAGGACTTTCTCAACCCGGCTTGCTGTTAAAACCAGAATGCAAGCAGTGTTAGTTCTCACTAGTCTTGAACTCTAGGAAAGGTGCGTGAATGACAAGAAATACCCTTGTGGTCTCTTCGGCAGAGTCACGCACAGATGCTGCAAAGACCCTGGAGGTCTGCCAGAAGCTCGAAGCATTAGGCATGAACTGTCTGTTTGCTCAGGAGGATATAGACCGCCTGAGTGCAGCTAGTGAACAACAGCTGGACAGTGAAAAGTTATTTAGCACCCAACCGCTTGAAGTGGTGTTGGTTTTGGGCGGCGACGGCAGCATTCTGAGGGCTGCTGAGCTTGCCCGTGAGCAGGATGCGCCGATGCTTGGAATCAACCTCGGCCACATCGGCTTCATGGCTGAAGCCGAAATGGACGACCTTGAATCTGCACTCGAAGCCTTGGTTACCAAGAAATATAAGGTTGGCCATCGGGTGGCTCTAGATGTTCAGGTGTTTCAAGATGGTGTTCAAGTATTCCAAAGCTGGGCCCTAAACGAAGTTTCAGTAGAAAAAAGTGCCCGCGAGAATCTTGGCCTGATTAAGGAGGGTGAAGTCTAT
>CAZBTW010000107.1:0-3578 GCA_964494925.1 uncultured Aquiluna sp. | reverse complement strand
GTAGATGGAGTCAACTGGAATTACGCCAGCCTCTGCATCTGGGTTGCGGTTCTGGCTAGCCTGAACATAACCACGACCGCGCTCAATGATGAACTCGATCTCTAGCTTGCCCTTGGCGTTCAGGGTTGCGATGACTAGGTCCTTGTTGTGAACCTCAACACCTGCTGGCACCTGAATGTCGGCTGCGGTAACTGGACCGGCAGCACTCTTGGTCAGGTGAGCAACTACTGGTGCATCGTGCTCTGACGAAACAACCAGGTTCTTGATGTTAAGAATTACCTCAACGACGTCTTCCTTGACACCTGCGATGGTGGAGAATTCGTGGCTAACACCCTGAATTCGAATGTTGGTTACTGCAGCACCTGGAATCGAAGACAACAGGGTGCGGCGCATTGAGTTACCAAGTGTGTAACCGAATCCTGGCTCCAATGGGTCCAGGATGAAACGTGAGCGATTTGGTCCTAGAACTTCTTCGTGCAATGTGGGTCGCTGTGCAATTAGCACTATTTGGTTCCTTTCATCTGAGCATCCGCTATTTGATGCTCGTCATGGAAACACTCAGGCGGGCACCTGAATGCGTGAAGCTTTTTTGTTTTAGTTAGACGCGGCGGCGCTTTGGAGGGCGGCAACCGTTGTGAGCCTGTGGGGTCACATCGGAGATTGAGCCAACCTCTAGACCGGCGGCCTGAAGTGAACGAATTGCAGTTTCGCGACCAGAGCCTGGGCCCTTCACGAAAACATCAACCTTGCGAACACCGTGCTCCTGAGCCTTACGAGCAGCAGCCTCGGCTGCCATCTGGGCTGCGAATGGGGTCGACTTACGTGAACCCTTGAAGCCGACATCTCCAGAAGACGACCAAGAGATAACTGCTCCGGTTGGGTCGGTAATGGTGATGATGGTGTTGTTGAAGGTTGAGCGGATGTGCGCCTGACCTGCTGGAACGTTTTTCTTATCTTTACGACGAGGCTTACGAGCTGTCGCAGATGATTTAGGGGCTGCCATGTTTTATTTCTCCTAGAACCTATAGCCGCGACTAGCGGGTTGCCTTCTTCTTGCCTGCTACGGTGCGCTTTGGACCCTTGCGTGTACGTGCGTTGGTCTTGGTGCGCTGGCCGCGGACCGGAAGGCCCTTACGGTGACGAATACCTTCGTATGAACCGATCTCAACCTTGCGGCGAATATCGGCTGCAACTTCACGGCGTAGGTCACCCTCTACCTTGTAGTTGCCATCGATCTGATCGCGAAGTGCGATCAACTGATCGTCAGTCAAATCTTTTACGCGGATGTCTTCTGAAATCTTGGTGGCTGTCAGAATCTCGCGAGAGCGAGTTGGGCCAATGCCAAAGATGTAGGTGAGGGAAATCACCACTCGCTTGTCGCGAGGAATATCCACTCCGGAAATACGTGCCATTTTTTTATCTTTCGTTTATTGAAGGTCTGTGACAGCCCCGTCCCAACTTGGCTTAGTTGGGCCCCGGCCTTCAATCCGGGGGTTAGCTTTCGCTTGGTGCTGTCTTTTTCTATTTAGTTGTGTTGAGGCTTATTAGCCTTGACGCTGCTTGTGACGAGGGTTTTCGCAGATAACCATCACGTTGCCGTGACGACGAATGACCTTGCACTTGTCGCAGATCTTCTTAACGCTTGGGTTAACCTTCATGCTCTTACTTTCTACTTGTAACGATAAATAATGCGGCCACGAGTCAAGTCATAAGTAGACAGCTCAACAATCACGCGGTCTCCAGGGAGAATACGGATGTAGTGCTGTCGCATTTTTCCTGAGATATGAGCCAAAACGATGTGACCGTTTGTCAGCTCCACCCGGAACATTGCGTTGGGTAGGGCTTCAACGACCGATCCCTCGATCTCAATAACACCGTCTTTGTTGGCCATGCACTCACTTATCACTACTTTTTCGGCGTCACGAACGCGCAAAAATGTTCTAAATTTCTAGAAGGTTTTCACGCAGAAACGCCAAGGGACAATACTAGGGGGTTTTTCTAACGATTGCTAGTGGTTAATCTAAAGAAACTGGGGTAATTCCAAAAGGCTTTAGCCCCTCCACGCCACCGTCAACAGCAGTTAGCACCCAAATGCCCTTGTCATGCACCGCAACTGAGTGTTCCCAGTGTGCTCCGTCGGATTCATCCTCGGTCGCAACGCCCCATTCATCATCCTGAATAAAGGTTCGCTGATCACCGGAGGTAATCATCGGCTCAATGGCAACACATAGGCCGGGAACGACCTTTGGCCCCTGGTCTCTGACCAGATAATTGAACACCGGTGGGTCCTCATGCATCGACCTGCCGATGCCATGGCCCACATACTGCTCCAGGATCCCATAGGGGCCCTTTCCAAGCACGTAGCCCTGAACTGCGACTCCAACCTCATTGAGCTTCTTAGCCTTCGCTAGGGCCGCAATACCGGCCCATAGCGACCCCTCACAAACATCGGATAGACTCTGTCGCTGCTCAATCAATTCACCACTGGCACCGGGCACCACCATCGTGAAAGCGCTGTCGCCATTCCAGCCGTCAATCTCAGCACCGCAGTCCACCGAAACCACATCGCCTGCCTCCAGCACCTTATTCGATGGGATTCCATGCACAACAGTTGAATTCACCGATGCACAGATCGTGTGGTAATAGCCAGGTACCAATTGAAAATTAGGAATACCGCCGCCATCACGAATGGTCTTCTCGGCAATTTGATCAAGTTCTAGGGTGGTAACACCCGGCTTGATTGCAGCCTTCACATTTGCCAGGGCCTTGGCGGTTAAAAGCCCAGCAGCCCGCATTTTGCGAATCTGGTCGTTGTTTTTTACCTCGAAGCTTTTACGCATCGTCGCTTAGACCACGAGCCGCCAGTACCTCGGCAATTCTTGCTGTGACCTGATCAACAGCACCCAGGCCATCAACCATCGCAACTAGGCCCCGAGCTGCATAAACATCGATTAGTGGAGCAGTTTGCTCCTCGTAAACATCCTGGCGCTTCCTGATGACCTCAGGGGTGTCATCGGCACGACCCTGCTGAGTTGCTCGAAGCGAAAGCCTTGTTACCAATTCATCGATATCTGCCGTCAGCTGAACGACGACATCGAGCTTTGTGCCATTCTCGCTCAGCACGTCATCAAGCTCGTGAACCTGATCAATGGTTCTTGGATAACCATCTAGCAGGAACCCATTCACGGCATCTGGCTGTGAAAGGCGATCCCTTACTAGGGCATTTGTGAGGCTGTCTGGAACGTATTCACCGCGATCCATGAAGGCTTTTGCCTGGATGCCCAGGCTGGTTTCATTAGCGACATTCTCTCTAAAAATGTCACCGGTTGAAATAGCTGGGATTGAGTAACGCTTAGCCAGCAGAGCTGCCTGAGTCCCCTTCCCAGCGCCCGGAGGCCCAATTAGAAGGAGACGGATCACTTGAGCAGACCCTCGTAGTTACGCTGCTGCATCTGAGCACTGATTTGCTTCACAGTGTCCAGACCAACACCAACGATGATCAGAATCGAGGTTCCACCGAATGGGAAGTTCTGGTTTGCACCGACGAGCGAGAACGCGATGAGCGGAATCAGAGCGAT
>CAZBTW010000106.1:0-3631 GCA_964494925.1 uncultured Aquiluna sp. | reverse complement strand
TGGCAGGGCTTGGCGGTTTGATCGAACAGGTTCCAATCCTGATCGAAATCATGCGCTACGGTGGCGCCGCCTATTTGATTTGGTTTGGACTTTCGGCTGCAAAGCGAGCCTTTAGGCCTGGGGTATTGAGCGCCTCTGGGGGAGAGCCGAAGGCTCTTTGGGCCACGCTTGTTACGGCCGCTTCCCTTACCTACTTGAACCCACACGTCTACCTGGACACTGTCATTTTGCTCGGCGCTGTTGCCAACCAGTTTGATCCAAACCAGTGGGTTTTTGCATTTGGAGCCATCCTGGGTAGTTTTGTCTGGTTTATTTCGCTGGGGTTTGGCGCGAAATTATTGGCCAGATTTGTAACCCGTGAGTCTTTCTGGCGGGTGCTTGACGGGTTCATAGCGCTTGTCATGTTCGCTATTGCCCTGACGCTGCTGTTTGGTCTCTAGGTTCTGGGCTAAAACCAATTGCTCAAGTGTCTGTCTTGGGTTTAGTAACTCAACAGTTAGGGCATAATCGAAACATGTATGACCCGGATAGTTTTGAGAATTTTGCAAACCGATCCAGCTCTAAGTGGCTGAGATTTCCAGAGGAAGTTCTGCCTATGCATGTGGCGGAAATGGACTTTGAGGTTGCTGCTCCGATTAGAAACAAGCTAGTGGAAATGGTTCGGAATTCTGACCTGGGATATTTGGGCCCATTTCCAAAAGCAGGAGAGGCGTTTCAGGCTTTTGCACTTCAGCGCTGGGGCTGGGATCTGGATCCCAGCGGACTCAAAATGGCAACCGATGTTGGCGTTGCTGCGGTTGAAATTCTGAAGGCCAGCACCGGGCCGGGGGAGAAGGTCCTCATCAACTCACCTGTCTACGCAGCCTTTTTCTCTTGGTTGGCAGAGGCTGATTGTGTTCCTGTCGATGCCCCACTGCAGCTTTTGGATGGAAACTGGACATTGGATTTGGCTGCTATTCGGCGTGAGTTTGAGAATGGCGTGAAGGTCTACTTGCTGTGTTCACCACAAAATCCAGTCGGTCGCATCCACAGCGCCAAGGAGCTGACAGAAATAGCCAAGTTGGCCCATGAATTTGATGTGCTGGTAATTGCCGATGAAATTCACGCACCACTGTCCTGGGGGGTTTTCACCCCTTACCTTTCTGTGAGCCAAGAGGCACGAGAGACCGGTGTGACTATTAGCTCGAGTTCCAAGGCCTGGAATACAGCTGGATTGAAGGCTGGATTTCTGGTCACGTCCAGTGAAAGCGTGAGAAAGAAACTGTCCAGCCTGCCCGATGCGATGCAGTGGCGATCGTCAATCCTTGGAGCCCATGCAATGGTCATGGCATTTCAAGAAGGAACCCCGTGGCTTGATGAAACCGTCCATAGGCTTCAGGAAAACCTGGAGCATCTGAGGTTAGAAGTTGCCGACAAATTACCTGCTGCCGAAATGTTTGAGATGGAATCAACCTACTTGGCCTGGATAGACCTTGGCGCCTACCGAATTCAGGATTTGCAGCAGGCAATTCTGCGCGAAGCAAAGGTGGCGGTAGTTGCAGGGTCGGACCACGGTATTGGTGATGAATATCCTGGGTTTATCAGGTTTAACTTTGCGACTTCAAAAGCCCGCATAACTGAGGCTGTGAACCGAATAGCGAAACTCTGTGAGGGTAACTAGCTTTGAATCTTGATGCTGAGACCCGGGTTAGAGCAATGGCCCAGGACCTGCTTCAGGCCCATGGCCTAATTCGGTACTCATTCGGGTTTGACAGAGCGGTTCGTCGCGCCGGGCAATGTGATTATCAGAATCGGAGAATCACTTTGAGTCGCCACTTCGTTAATTCCACTGGCATTGAGCAGGTTCAACAGGTGCTCCTACATGAAATCGCTCATGCTCTGGCTGGCCAAGAAGCTGGTCATGGCAAAGCCTGGAAGCAAGTCGCTACCGATATTGGTTATCGCCACGAGAAATTAGACGGCACCGAGGTTGCAAAAAGCACGGCAAAGTATGTCGGAGTATGCCCAGGAGCTCACGAGCACTATCGAATGCGAAAACCAACCAGAGCACTTAGCTGCAAGCTCTGTGCACCCACCTTTTCCAGGCGACACCTGATCACCTGGATTGCTAGCTAGGGCCAATCAGTAGCGAGCTAATCACGGCTCCAGCAAAAAAGTTCAGCCAAATAAATCGCTTCCAACCGCGGTTGGCCAACTCGCAATTGTCGTCTGTGATGTTGAACTCCCTGCCCACCACAAACAAATACGGAACAACAGCTAGCGCTGCAAATGCGTATCTTCCGGGGAGAAAAAGTGCACCCACCGCAGCAATCAGGTATGCGGCAAATGCCAGTCGGACAGTGGTCCTGGCGCCAAAAAAGGTTGCAATTGATGAGATGTTTGCTTGCCGGTCAGCTCTAATGTCTTGCACTGCCCCAAATGCGTGAGAGGCCATGCCCCAGAGCAAGAATGCTGCCGATGCAACTGCCAGCGGAGTCTCGAGAGAACCATGATTTGCCAGAAACAATCCAAAGACCAGAGGACCAACGAAATGAACCGCGGACGTGAATGAGTCTAAGACTGGAATTTCTTTGAATCGCAGGTATTTGACGGAGTAGGCGACAACCGCAAATAGGGTTCCGGTCAACACCAGAGAAGACCCCTGATTTCCTGCAACAAACAAATAGGCAACAAACGGAACGGACAGCAGGCTGGCAATCCAGAGCGTTGCCAAGTGGTATTTGGGTTCCAGTAGCGCACCTTCGATGCCACCCTTGCGGGGGTTGGCAACATCCGATTCATAATCAAAGACGTCATTAATTCCATACATCAGCAGGTTGTAGGGAATCAAAAAGAAAATAAACCCAACGAGCAAATTCGCATCCACTTGCCCACTGGTCATGAAATAGGCAACCGCAAACGGGAACGCAGTATTGATCCAGGACACCGGCCTGGATGAAACAACCAATCTGGAAACTAGCTTCACAGCCTGGCCCTAAAGAAATTGAACAAACTTGGAACCACAATCAGCGCGACTAGCGTGTAGGCAAAGTCTTCAATTGGCGCGGCACCGATTTTGATCCCGGAAATCTTGCCCTCATCGTAGGCAACAATTCCGGTTTGAATAATCACGTTGTCAAAGATCGCAGTGAGGGTGAGCATCACCACTGAGGTGGAGAGAAGCGGCTTGACAACAACATATTTGCGCATCAAAACCAGGTAGATAAGGGCGATTGCCAATACGGTCGCAGTCAATAGCAGGTAGGTCATTTGATGGACCTCCGGGCAAACCATTGGTAGACCAAAAGCGTGTTGTAGCTCAGCAGCATCAGGAAAAACACTTCTTCTACTGGCAATTCTGGTGCAAGCAAAAGACCTGACAAATGGGGCGCATCACCACGAAAAAAGATGCCAAGCGCAATGCCGGCAACATCCCATGCTAAAAACACCACCACAGCAACCAGTATTGACAGCATCGCAGCTCTGGGGGAGAGGGTAATTGCTAGTCTGTGACGCCGATCAATCAGGTAGAGGCCCAGAATCGAAAATATCAGGGCCGCTAGATAGGCAAATGGGAGAAGACCTTCGATCAACGAAGCCCTCTCCAGGTTGAAACTGGTTTCAATTCATTCTTGATTGGCCCAGAGGATTT
>CAZBTW010000105.1:0-3638 GCA_964494925.1 uncultured Aquiluna sp. | reverse complement strand
GCTCTTGCATCCAGCATGTCCTGCTGGATGTCAACAACCTCGAGCCCCTGACGCTGCATCTCAAACAAGAACGCTGGCTCTACTAAGTCAACGCCCACCGGCATGTTTGCGACACCTGCATCAATCAGCATTCCCTTGATCGTCTTGACGGCCTCAACCATCAAACCAACCTCAGGGTGAATCGCTCCTCTTAGCCCAAGCATTCCTGCGTGAGAGTGGCCTTCTGCAAGCCATGGAGCAAATAGTTGGTGGTGCTTTGCGGCAGAACCAAAGTCCCAAAGGTGTGGCTTGCCGTCACGAGTTAGCAGTGCATAGCGGGACATCTTGTCACCGAGAGCTCCACCAACCCAAGTCTGTGTTGTGTAGCGAATGTTGTAGAAATCAAACAGCAGGAAGGCGCCGCACTGGCTTGCTTCCAATGACTGCATTGCCCTACCCAAGCGGTAGTCGCGCAGTCTGCCAAAGTTAACACGCTCTTCGAAGTCAACGCTGGTGGTTCCGTGTGCCGGAATCATGCGGTTGTCGAAGTCAAGCGCTGGCACTAGGCCCTTTGGCTTTTCGTTGGTGCTCATTTGATCTCCTGTGGAATCTTTAGTTGTTCCCCTCACCAGGTGGAGCCTTACGGCCCCACCTGGATCGAGGATTGCAACTGTGTTACTTAGTTTTTAGCTTTTGTTTTTAGCGGTTTACCACTCTGGCGCTACGTCAGCGTCAGTTGCGTTAGCTGCTGTTACCTTCACAGAAGGCATTAGTAGTAGTTCGCGGTCGCCAGAAACAGCACCGGTTAGAACACTGTGGATCAAGCGAACAGCGTTTCCACCATCCCATGAAGATGACTGGAATACGGTTCCGTCAAGCTTGCCCTCAGCAACCAGTGGGTTACCCATGAAGGTGTTACCGATACCGGTGATGAAGTAGTCAGCTGCGTCAACGCCACGTGCCTCAAGTGCTGCAATAGCACCTGCTGCAATTGAGTCGTCCGCTGCGTAGATTCCATCGATGTTCTCAAGACCCTGAGCGGTGATCATCTCTGATGCAACCTGCTGAGCAGTAGCCTTGGTCCAGTCGGTGTTCTGCTCGTCCAAGATGGTTACGTTCGGGCAGTTAGCAGCAACGGTGTCAGTGAAACCGTTGTCGCGGTCGATAGCAGTTGAGTTACCAATTGAACCGTTTAGCTGAATGATGCTGATCTCAGCACCGCCAACGATGTCACACATGATCTCAGCAGAAGCTACACCCTGGCCGTATGTGTCTGGTCCAGAGAAACCTGCGCTAAGAGCCTTGTCCTCATCGAATAGGTCAGAGTTGGTTACAGTCACAGGAATTCCTGCAGCTGCAGCAGCCTCTAGACATGGGCGAACAGCGTCACCAACAGCTGGCCAAAGAATGATTCCGTCTGGCTTTGCTGCAACAGCAATCTCACACTCAGAAGCCTGCTTGTCAGCGTCGTACTGAGAGTTGGTGATGGTTAGGTTTACACCTAGCTCAGCAGCAACTGCTTCCATCTCTGGAAGGTAGGTGGTGCCGTATGCCTGGTCGGTTCCCTGAGGTAGCAATGCGTAGACATCAAATGTCTCTGCTTCGGTCTCAGTTTCGGTGCTGGTAGCAGCCGATGTCTCGGTTTCGGTAGCGGTGTCTGCAGCGCAGCCAGACAGTACCAAAGCAGCCGCCGACAGCAACACTGCTGGGGCCAGTACTAGACGAGATTTTCTCATAGTTGCCTCTCTCCTTATTAATTGTTTTCGATCGACGGCGCCGATCTGTCCTCTTGCCTATCTGGCTAGAGAATTCTTTATCCCTTGGAACGTGGTGCTGATTGAGCCCCATACTGCTCTGAGGCTGGATGGATCAGTGAGCACAGCAAGCAGCAGCACTCCACCGATGAAGATTTCCTGAACTGGAACCTGAACGCCGGAGATGGTTAGCGCCACCTGCAACATTCCAAGTGATGCGGCACCAATTAGGGTTCCGATGATGGAGCCCTTTCCGCCCTTCAGGTAGTTACCGCCGATAATTGCGGCAGCGAAGCTGGCTAGCAGCACTGTCGATCCAGCGGTTGGGTCGGCAGCAGTTCGCTCTAGCGAGTTCACAACACCGGCAAGCGCTGCCACACCACCGGAAATGATGAACCCGGTGAAGATGCGGCGCTTTACTGGAATACCGGCATCGTAGGCAGCCTGGCGGTTACCACCAACGGCCAGGAACTCACGTCCCGCCTTCACCCTGGAAACAAAGATCTGAATTGCAATGAACACTGCAAAGAAGATCAAGATTCTCGGGGTTAGTGGACCAATTAGTGGCTGACCAAAGGCAATACCAAACTCAGTGTTCTCAAGCTTCACGGGCTGCTCGTCCGAAAGAACCAGTGCAAGCCCACGAAGTGCAAAGAGCATTCCCAGGGTTGCGATGAAGCTATTGAGTCCCACTATCGCAACGAAATACGCATTCACAAGGGAAATCACGACGCTGGCTGCAAGGGCGGCCAAGATTCCAATTGCGATGTTGGTTTGGTTGGCGACCGTAGTCATGATCACACCAGACACTGCCAGTGTGCTGGCAACGCTCAAGTCCATCTCGCCCATCAGAATCACAGCCGTTAGGCCAAGCGCGACAAGACCGATTAGGGCAATTCTTCCCAGGGTCACCTGATAGGCAGTGAAAACAAGTGGCTGTGACACGGTCACAAAGGATGCGATCACAATAAATAGTGCAACGCCACGACCTTCGGTCCTTCTAGCCAGCGCTACTTTGAACTTGCCCCAGAAGCCGGTGGCTTCGGTGCCTACTTTGATTACAGTCTGGTTGGTCATTTCTTTCCCACCCTTCTTCCGAGGGCATCGACAGTGACAGCGAAAACAATCAAGGATCCGATCGCGATTTGCTGCCAGCCGTAGCTGATCTGTGAAAGCACTAGGACGTTGGACAAGATGCTTACGAATACAACACCCAGCAGAGTTCTAGGAACGCTTCCCTTGCCACCGAACACGCTGGTTCCGCCCACGATGATCGCGGCTAGAGCTTGGAAGTCATAACCGGTGGCCATGTTCGAAACGGCAGTGTTTGAAAAGGCAGCCAAGACAAAGCCACCAATCATCGCTGCCATCGAGGTGACCAAGAAGGCACCAATGACAATCACGCCGGTGTTGGTTCCAGCCAAGCGGGTGGAGCGCTCATTCACACCGAAGGAGCGAACCATGAAGCCGAAGTTTGTCTTTGACAACACAAAGGTCAAAATCAAGGTGACCACAACCAGCACCACAGCTGAGTAAGGGAAGGGGCCAAGCTTGCTTGTTCCGAAGGTTGCAATTGGACCATCAAATGGACCAAACACCTGGCTACCGCCGGATAGCAATCGCAACAATCCAAGACCGATGTAAGTGGTCGACAGCGTAACAATCACAGCATTCGCCTTGAAATAGCCAACTGCAATTCCATTGACCAGACCAAAAATGATGGCGACGATGAATGCAACTATGAATGCAACCACGAGGTTGTAGGCATTGCTCACTGCAATCAAAATCACACCAGCGGCAGCTGCCTGAGCAACGACCGAAAGGTCCAAGTAATTACCGGTAATAACCACAAAGGTCATCCCAAGCGCAACAATTCCGATTGGGGCTGCGCGGTGGAATAGGTCG
>CAZBTW010000104.1:0-3746 GCA_964494925.1 uncultured Aquiluna sp. | reverse complement strand
GGATCCGGAGTATCGCTCGGACGTGATGGTTCAGACCACGGCCAAGGTGATTGATAGCGATATCGGTGATGATCTTGAGGTGCTGTTGGCGGCTGCTGATCTGATTGTTAACTCTCAGTTTGGTTCGACTTCTATGCTTCAGCGCAAGCTACGCGTTGGATTTGCCAAGGCCGGAAGACTCATGGACCTACTCGAGTCTCGGGGTGTAGTCGGTCCATCCGAGGGCTCAAAGGCTAGAGATGTTCTGGTGAAACCTGAAGAGCTACCGCAACTTCTAGCAAAACTCAGCGGTCAAACCACAGCCGTGGTCGAGGGTGACACTGGCCTTCCAGAATCGTCGGATGATGATGAAGATGCTTGGCAACTAACAGGCAGGAAAGATGAGTTCTAAGGGCTTTATCTATCGCCACACGCCAAATCTAATCACGATGGCAAGAATTGCCATGGTGCCGGTGGTCTTGGTGCTGATTTTGGGTAGCTGGGACTCATTCTGGGGAAGACTCTGGGCTTTGATTCTGCTGGTCCTTGCTGCATCCACTGACGGCATTGACGGGGCAATTGCCAGAAAGCGCAACCTGGTTACCAACCTTGGAAAGCTGCTGGATCCAATAGCCGATAAGGCGCTGTTGACTGGAGCCCTGATTGCGCTTTCGATTCAAGGGGCTGTGCCCTGGATTGCAACTGGAATTATTTTGTTTCGCGAACTTGGGATCACTGTTTTTCGTTTGGCAGTTGCCAAAACTCGTGTGATTGCCGCCACTGGCGGTGGAAAGCTCAAAACCGTCATTCAGATAATTGCGGTTTCGTTGGCAATCGCTCCATTTCAAGCCTTGGGTTCTTGGTATGACCTGCTGACCGAGGCTGTGATCTGGTTCGCGGTGGCTCTCACAGTTTGGACAGGAATGAGGATTCTGTGGCCAAGCAAGTTGTAGCGGGGGTCTTGGCGAAGGGTCTTTACCTAACATTTGCCGAATCGCTCACCGGGGGAGCGCTTTGCGCCAAAGTAGTCGAGGTTGCTGGTGCCTCGGAGGTTGTCCTCGGCGGCCTAGTGGCATATCAAGATTCGGTTAAGTCCTCACTCTTGGGCGTCTCAAGCTCGCTGATTTCCAATCAAAGCGCGGTTGACCCGGAGGTGGCGGCTCAAATGGCTACTGGTGTCCGAGCAAAATTTTCCGATGCTCAAGGGGTTGCGGAAGAGTTGGTGGTTGGAATTGCCACCACGGGAGTAGCCGGGCCAGATCAGGTGCTGGAAAGAGCAGCCGGCGAGGTCTTTATTGCAATCAGTTCAAGTTTTGGCACGGCAGTTTATGCCGAGAAGTTTCAGGGCACTCGAATTGAAATCATTCAAGCAACTGTTAGCAGGTCGCTTGAAATCATCAGGGAACATTTAGGCCTCTAACCTGGTTTTCAATCAGGAAACATTCAGGCATTTTGGGTATTTTGTCTAACGAAGCCGATAGATTATTGGCCAGGAGGAAACTTGGTACTGCTTAGAGAAGAAATTGGTGAGGTTCTTAGGAATCACCGGTTGAGTCAAGGTCAGACCCTTAGACAGGTTGCGGCCAAGGCGTCAGTTGCGCTCGGATATCTCTCAGAGGTAGAGCGTGGCCAAAAGGAAGTTTCATCAGAAATCTTGGCCTCAGTCACCGAGGCTCTTGATGTCCCGTTAGCTCAACTGCTCCGCGAGGTTTCGGATCGAGTAGCAACCGAGGAGAGTGTCTTTGCAGATAACACGTTTATCCCAGACACCGTCCCAGATGCTTTCGTAGCCGAAGCAGACATTTACTCGCACTAGCTAATTGAAGCTCAGTCAGTTTCATCAGCTTGCCGCAGAAGAGTTCGGCGAGGGTTTTTGGTCCGTAATCTTTTCAGATACTCGGTTGACCAATATGGAAGACATGACTCCCGCCGAGCTTTTGGCTGCCGGCGAAGACCCCAAAGAGATCTGGTTGGCACTCTGCACTCACCTTGGTGTTCCTAAAGAGCGCTGGCACGGAAAGCCCAAGACAAAGCAACACGCCGAAAACTAATCATTCGAAATTTTGTTCGAACACTTATTGTTACTAACAACTGAAACATAAGTGGAGTTTTTCAAGCGCAATCTGAATCACTTCAAAATGTCTTAGACGAAGCGTAGCTTCTAAGAAAAGAAGGCGCGAGGCGTCAGAAAGAGGTTGTAATGCCAAGTGCATCAGACAGGGAAAAGGCTTTAGAAACTGCCCTCGCGCAGATTGATCGTCAATTCGGTAAAGGTTCGGTCATGCGACTGGGTTCTGACGAGCGCGCACCAATTGAGGTAATTCCAACCGGTTCAATCGCACTTGATAGCGCCCTGGGAGTTGGCGGTTTGCCTAGGGGTCGAATTGTCGAGATTTATGGACCGGAGTCCTCGGGAAAGACAACCATAGCACTGCATGCCATCGCAAGCGCACAGGCCGCCGGAGGAGTCGCTGCATTCGTCGATGCTGAGCACGCGCTTGACCCCGTCTACGCCAAGGCTCTGGGTGTTGACATCGATGCGCTACTAGTGAGCCAGCCAGACACAGGCGAGCAAGCTCTCGAAATTACCGACATGCTAATTCGGTCCGGATCAATCGATGTGATTGTTGTGGACTCTGTGGCGGCACTGGTGCCAAGGGCCGAACTTGAGGGTGAAATGGGAGACTCACACATTGGTCTGCAGGCCCGCCTGATGTCTCAGGCGCTTCGAAAGTTGACCGGTGCGGTCAGCAATACCAAGACAACTGCCATCTTCATCAACCAGCTTCGAGAGAAAGTCGGTGTCTTCTTCGGATCCCCAGAGACCACCTCCGGTGGTAAGGCTCTGAAGTTCTACGCTTCGGTCAGACTTGACATTCGACGTATTGAAACTCTGAAGGACGGACAGAATTCGGTCGGTAACCGAGCCCGAGTGAAGGTAGTCAAAAACAAGCTCGCCTCACCATTCCGCCAGGCTGAATTTGACATCATGTTTGGTCAAGGAATCTCTAAGGAGGGAAGCTTGATTGATTTTGGTGTCGAGCACGGAATCGTCACAAAGTCCGGTGCTTGGTACACCTTCGAGGGCGATCAGTTGGGTCAGGGTAAGGAAAACTCGAGGACTTACCTGAAAGAAAACCCAGAGGTTGCCGCAACTATCGAGCAAAAGATCAAAAACAAGCTAGGCATTGGCGTTCCAAGGCCGGTAGCTGACTTGCCAGAAGAGACTGTTGCAGTGGAGAGTGAGCCGCCTGCCAAGGCAGCCAATAATGGCTAATTCTCCATCACCTGAGAAGCTGGAAAAGCGGGCACGAAATGTGCTCCTTTTCCAGCTTTCCAAGTCTATGAAGACCAAGCATCAACTTGCTGAAATTCTGGTCAAGCGCGAAATTCCAGATGAGATTGCACTTCCGCTACTGGACCGATTTGAAGAGGTTCAACTGATTGACGATACGGCGTTTGCCGCGTCTTATGTGCGCTCAAGACTCGAACGCGGTAAATCATCAAGACTGATTGCAAGAGAGCTTGCACAAAAAGGCGTGTCCAAGGACATCGCCGAGCAGGCATTGAGTGTTATCTCTCAGGACGATGAGCAGGCAATGGTTTTGGAGCTAGCGAAGGTGCGCTGGGAGCGTTTGGGCAATGTGGATAGGGAAACCAGATACCGAAGGGTCTCTGGTTTTTTGCTTCGCCGCGGATTTGCACCTGGTTTAGTTTCCAGCGCCCTGCGCGAGGTTGGCGCAAGCGACTAAAATCACAGGTGTCAT
>CAZBTW010000103.1:0-3782 GCA_964494925.1 uncultured Aquiluna sp. | reverse complement strand
TTCGCAGGCATCAGCATATACAGTTCACCTTTTGGTTGGTTGATTGCCCTAGTTGGAGTTGGTCTTGCCGCCTTCACGCTGAACCTTGATTTTGAGGTTATCAGTCAGGGTGTTGCTCAGCGCTGGCCTCAGGAGATGGAGTGGAGGGCAGCCTTTGGGCTCACCGCAACTCTGATTTGGCTCTACGTTGAGATTCTTCGACTGCTGGCTATTTTCAACCAGGACTAGGAAGCTGCCTGCTCCCACTGCTGCCAGAGCTGACGCAAGTCCCAGGCGTTTTCGGCCATAATCGAGACGCCACGGACACCGGTACGGCGGACTTTTCCTGAAATTAGAAGCAACTTATTTTGAAACAGCAAACTGCTGCATCTGCGCTGTGCTTCATCAAAGAAGGTTGCGTCTGACAGTCCGGTTCCATCGTCCAGGCTTATAAAGACCACTCTTTTGCCACTTCGCATCGGTGGGGTTTGGGTTGCCACTCGCACCCCTGCTATCAGAACCTCAGTATTACTCCGAACGCCCAGTAGCTCAGAGGCCTTAATGACTCCCATGTGGTCGAGCATTTGCTGAAACTTCTCAATTTGATGGCTGGTTATGTCCATCCCGGTGAACCTGATCTCCGAGTCAAGCGCCTGCTGTTTTGTCATCTCTGGGTTTCCTGTTGGGAGTTGATCGAGGTTGCTTAGGTCAAAACTAAGTTGATTTTTGTCAATTTTTGGTGCGGCCCTAGAGGTCATCGCTCGTATTCTTATTAGTAAATCTGCTCTGGTGTGGATCGCTTGTTCGGCATCAATTCCAGCCAGTGAGTCAAGCGCACCAACTAAGGCAAGTCTCTCCAGGCTTCGCCTAGATGGCCTTGCTCGAAGATAGAAATCAGTTATGTCTCGAAATGGCTGTTCGCAGATTATGCGCTCAATCTCCGGCTTCGAGATTCCTGCAATTTCAGAGAGTGAAACCCGAACCGCTGTTTTGCCTTTATGTTTTTCAACTATGTATTGATCGGTCGAGTGATTGACGTCTATTGCAAGTAGTTTTACGCCGATCCTTCTGGCCTCTGCAAGTAGTAGGCGTTTTGGGTACATGCCGGGGTCATGAGTCAACAGCCCTGCAATGAACTCGGTGGGGTAGTGGTGCTTCAGCCAAGCTGAATGATAGGTGGGGACTGCAAACGCAGCCCCATGGGCTTTACAGAACCCAAAGCTCCCAAAACCCTCCAGCACTGACCAAACTCTTTCAATCACTTCCTTGCTATAGCCACGTGCTGCGCTGGCTCTCTTGAAGTAGGTGGCAACCTGGCTTGCTTTTGCCGGCTTACCCAGTTGACGCCTTAGCTCATCGGCTTTTGCCAGAGTGCAGCCGGTCATAACCTTCATGATTCGCATTAGTTGCTCGTGAAAAACCACAACCCCGTAGCTCTCCTGGAGTATTTCGCGCAGATCGGAGTGCATATAGTCAGGCTGAATGAACCCGTGCCTACCATCCAGGTAGGGCTTGATCATGTTTCCTTTCATGGGCCCTGGCCGAAACAGTGAAATTTGCATGGTCAGGTCATTGAACTTAGTTGGTTGATGTTTTCCCGTTAGTTCACGTTGACCAGGGCTCTCAATCTGAAACAGCCCCAGGGTGTTGGTGGTCCGAATCATCTTGTAGACATCGGGGTCATCTTTGCTAACAGTGTCCAGATCTAGCTCAATTTTTCTAACCCGCTTCACCTCTTTTACCGTGTAGGCCATCGCGCTTTGCATTCTGACGCCCAGCACGTCCAGTTTTAGAAAGCCCATCGGGTCCATGTCATCTTTGTCGAATTGGCTCATTGGTAACCCCATGCCACTGGGTTCAGTTGGCGTGAGATCCAGCAGGCTGGAATCTCCAAGGATCACCCCACATGGATGCATAGAGATGTGGCGGGGAAGTCGGTCCAGACGCTGTGTTATGTCGACGAGTAGGTTAAGTTTTCGATCTGCTTCGGTTAGCTTGGAAAACTCTGCAAGTTCTGGTTTTTCGCTCATCTCAGCCCTGAAGTTTCTAGCTGAAAAGCGCCACATATTTTTAGCTATCTCGTCTATCTGCTGATCTTCAAGCCCCAGAGCAAGGCCACCATCTCTAACCGCTCCTCTGCCTCGATAAGTCGACTGCATTGAAAGCAGGGTGACCCTGTTTCCGCCGTATCGACGGAAAATTGCCTTGTAAATATCGTGCCTTCTTGCTGATTCAACATCGATGTCAATATCCGGCAGGGTTGACCTCTCGGTTGAGAGAAATCTTTCAAACAAGAGCCCTTCGGCAATCGGGTCAACCCCACTTATTCCTAAGAGGTAGTTGATTAGCGATCCAGCCCCAGAGCCTCTGGCGGCAATCCGGATTCGCATGTCTCGAATCATTTGAGCAACATCTGCGACCGTCAGAAAGTAAGTCGAGAACCCCAGCTTATTTACCGCAATTAATTCCTTTGAAAGCTGATGCTGGACATCGGCTAGACCGGCAGCCTTGATGTTCGGATAGCGCCAGTCGATTGCAGCGTGAGTTTTTTGCCAAAGCACCTCAAATGGGTTTCCGGTTATACCCAGGGCGCTTTTTTCTGGGGTTTTTGGTTGCCCCCAGCCGCAGTCTAATTTGGGGTCAAGAAAGCATTTTTCTGCCAATAGCTCAGTGGTTTTTATCAGCGAAAGTGACAGCGCCGTATCTTCGGTTATCTCAAGTGCGATCGCAGCCATTTTCGACATTGGCTTTAACCAGGCTTGGGCGTTTGGCTGAGGTTCAAATAGACCCAGTGCCTCAAGGTGTCTGGCAGAGTCCAGAACATCAGCCGTCAGCGCCCCGTCTGGATCAATGTATCTAACTGCATTGGTTAGGACCGCTGGAATTCCAAGATCAATTGCTAAATCAAGCATCGCCCTTGCATGTTGAGCAGATCCGATTTTGCCTGGCTCCGTCAGGTGGTTCACAATCTCGATGGCCAAAGATCCTGGAATTGGAAAGTTCTCAATCCAGCTCCGTGCTAATTCTTTGGCCCTAGTCGGCTCCGAGATCACCAGCCTGCTTATTTCACTTTCTAATCCCAGCAATATTGTGCAGTTGGCTTGATCTCTAAACAGGCTTGTCAGCTCAGAAAAATCCAGCGAGGTTTCCTTTTTCCTACCCTTTGCCTTTGTTGCGCTGGAAATCACACGACACAGCTGAGCCCAGCCTTGGCCCTGGTTATTGCCATGGGCAAGGATTACGACTCTGCCCGTGGTCTGGCCAGTGATTTTTAGGTTTACTCCAACTATCGGGTTGATTCCTGCGGCCATACAGGCACCAATGTGCTTTACGGCGCCATAGAGCCCGTCTCTGTCGGTTATGGCAAGTGCCGCCGATCCCATGGCCGCCGCAGCCGCACTTAGCTGTTGCGGTCGGCCTACTCCGTAGTGGGCAGAAAATGCAGAGCTGACGTTTAGGTGGATAAAGCTCATTTAGGAGCTGGCTTCTTCGATTTCCCAGCTGTCTTCGGGTAGCTGATGTCGAAGTTGAAAGAAATATCTGCCGGTGGCGTTTGCTGCCCACAGTCGCCACATTTCGGTTTCAACTAGGTTCTGACCTGACCCGGGTTCTGCCTGCCCTGCATGCTGCCACCAGAGCGTCCTGGAATACCAGCGAACCGGCCTTGACGAAGTAAAGAAGACCTCTCCTCGCCAGTTAAAGGAAGCGGGAGCACCGTCTGCGTCAAGCAGAACGGACGAGCACACGTCTGTACTCCAGTCAAAAGCCGTCATCTAGTATGCCGTCTTCTGCTTGAAAAAAAA
>CAZBTW010000102.1:0-3806 GCA_964494925.1 uncultured Aquiluna sp. | reverse complement strand
TGTAAATGGGGTTCAATCCATCGTTTATGAAGAAGACTTCCAGTATGACGAGGGCTCCGAAGAGGCAATTGCCTCTAACAACCAGGTGAGGGTGATGGTGAAAACCCTGGAGGACCTACGGCAAAATCCCCAGGAGCACCAGGAGCGAAGACTGCACCTTCACTTTTTCTCAAGCCCAGTTGAAATTCTTGGCGAGGACGGCAAGGTAGTTGGTCTCAAGGTTGAGCGAACAAAGCTTGATGGCACTGGAAATGTCACTGGCACCGGAGAGTTTTTGGAATATCCAGTGCAGGCTGTCTACCGGGCAGTTGGTTATTTCGGGTCAGCGGTTGACCAAATTCCATTTGATGCTGCTACCGGAGTAATTTCAAATGCTGCCGGCAGGGTGATTGATGAAGCCGGCAACCCAATTCCCGGTGTCTACTGCACCGGTTGGATCAAGCGTGGTCCAGTTGGTCTGATTGGCCACACCAAGGCCGATGCCATCGAGACCATCGGGCATGTTATTGAGGATCGATCCAGCTGGTGGCAGCCAACCAGGCCTGGCGAGAACCAAATTTTGGAAACGTTGAAAGACAGAAATGTCGAATACATCGACTGGGAGAAGTGGCTGAAAATAGATTCTCAAGAAAAAGCCTTGGGAGAATCGGCTGGGCGCGAGAGAATTAAGCTCTTCGATCGCGAAGAGTTCCTCAAAATTTCTAAGGGTTAATAATTGATTCGCCTGCCTGGCAAAAGGCTGCGCAAAGCGCAAATAGCAACTCTTGCAACATTTGTTGCAATGGGTCATGCCGCCCTATCTTCGGTGGCATGGGTTCCTGAATACATCAACCGCCTCGATGTCTCATTCGCAACCTGGGGAACAATTATTGGGCTGGGCGTTATTGGCTCGATTACCCCGCTTCTTTTTGCTTCGCGCCTGATGATGCGCTTTGGTTCCAGGGCCATAATTCGTTTCTCTAACTACGGGGGAATGGTCTTTCTAGTCTCACTGGCGTTTTCGAACGACCCAATAGTTTGGTTCTTTTTGAATGCACTTTTCGGGTTCTTCATGTCATTGCTTGGCGTCAGCGTGAATTCGCATGCTGTGCTGCTGCAGAAACAGATCAGCATAAACATCATTGGTCGCATGCATGCCGGGTGGTCTGTCGGAGCAGTCGGTGCCGCGATTACCGGCGGTCTAGCGACTGTGTTTTTGAGCCTTGAAGTTTTTGTTGTGTTGGTTGCGGTTGTGACCCTGATCATCTTTGAGTTCAACCTTCGCTGGCTGTTGTCGCCAACAGAGGATGGGCACCTCGAAGAGAAAGAATCGGCAGTAAAGCGCAAGTTCTACCAGATGCCTCCGGAACTTTGGTTGCTGGCAGCCGGGCTGTTCTTTGGTATCTACCCTGAAGTAGCGGTTATTGACTGGGCTGCGGTTTTTGCCAGAGATGTCTTGAATGTTGACGTTGCCCTGAGGTCAATTCCGTTCGCTGCCTTCATGGCCGGAATGATTATCGGAAGACTTTCCATGACCAATCTGGCAAGGCGCTACCACCCCCACATGATTGCTTCGCGTGGTGCATATCTGGCAGCTGGCTCACTAGCCGCAGCAGCTTTGGTTGCAACTCCGTTGGCGGGAATCAGCTCGCAACTTGGGCTATTTGTGACTGCACTGCTTTGGGCTTTGGCTGGGCTTGGTCTTGCGCCAGTGTCCCCGGCTTTCTTCTCGGCCGCCGGCCACATTCCAGGCATTCCAACATCGTGGGCAGTTAGTCGGTTGAGCCTAGTGAACTCGGTTGTCTCGATTGGCGCCAAAACCATGATGGGCGCTCTTTCACAGGGTGTTGGGCTGTCGCTGGCATTTTTCTTCCCAATCGCAATGGCGGTTGGTTCTGGTTTGATTGCAGCCAGCTATGCCAAGCGGGCTAGGCGAAATGAGCTGGATGCTGCAGCTCCTCCTACTGGTCCAATTTCAATCATCATCACCGAAGAGGGCTCAAGATAGGCTGACTCAGTGAGCATCTATAGGTTGGTGAATGATCCCAAGACTTATGACTGGGGATCGCTGGAACTTATTCCAGGATTGCTGCGCACTGACTCCAATGGACAACCTCAGGCCGAGATTTGGTTTGGCACTCACGCCTCGGACCCATCCGAGATTGCGGATCCCATCGGTGGAAATTTGCGGGAACGAATTGGCGAGCTTCCATATCTAGTGAAACTGCTTGCTGCTGCCAAGCCACTTTCGATTCAAGCGCATCCTTCAAAACAAAGAGCAGTCGAACAGTTTGCTGCCGGAAACCCGAGCTACCAGGATGATAATCACAAGCCGGAGTTGATTGTTGCGGTCTCCGAGTTTCGGGCGCTGTGTGGGTTTAGGAATCTGGCTGAGATTGAGGCTGACCTTGCTTTGCTGGCAGACAAGGATGACCTATTCAAACCTTGGCAAACCGCATTTTTTGCCGGGGGCTTAGCCAAGGCAACCGAATTTTGTTTCGGCGCGGATGCTGCAACCATCAATGCTTTGGTTCAGGCTGCTTCAGTCTTGGGAGCGCTGCGGGCTGAGCTCATTGCTGAGATTTTCAAACACAATGGAGCCGATGCAGGTTTGTTGGTGTCGGTGCTGATGAATCTGGTGGTGCTGAGACCGGGTGAAGCGCTTTTTCTTCCAGCGGGCAACATCCACAGTTACCTCTCGGGCCTCGGTGTAGAGGTGATGGCTGCAAGTGACAATGTCTTGCGCGGAGGGCTAACTAGAAAGCCCCTGGATAGGGAGGAGCTCATGGAGGTACTTACCTTTGAGCCTCTGTCTGATCCAATCGTTAAGACCAGATTGCTTGCCGAAGGACTAACTGAGTATCCAGTGACAACCGATGATTTCCGGGTTTATCAGGTCACACCGGACAGCGGAAAATTGCTTGTTGATATCGAGCTGCACGGAACCGGCATCTTGGTCTGTGTTGCAGGAGAAATTGTGCTGTCGAATTCACTGGGAGAAATGGAAAAACTTGGCCCTGGTGAAGCTGCCTTTATTAGAACCGCCAAGTACTTTTCGATTACCGGCAGTGGCACCGGCTACCTGGCAATGGGTTAGCGGTAATTCACAAATTGGAGATCAACCGGAAGGTCGGCTCCCTTCAGTAGCGCAATGATCTCCTGAAGGTCATCCCGGCTCTTCGAGCTCACTCGAAGCTCATCACCCTGGATCTGAGCCTTGGCGCTCTTTGGGCCCTGGTCCCGAATTAGCTTGGTGATTTTCTTGGCATTTTCCTGATCGATACCAGCTTTGAGCGTGCTCTCGATTCTGGTTTCCTTGCCGGAAGGAAATGGCTCGCCCGATTCCAGTGACTTCAGGGATATGCCACGCTTGATTAGTTTTGTGTGAAAGACATCGAGTACCGCCTTGGCACGCTCCTCGGAGTTGGCCTTGATCAGAATCTTTTCGCCAGACCAGGCAATGCTGGCATCGGTGTTCTTGAAGTCGTAGCGCTGCTCAACTTCTTTGGCTGCCTGGTTCAGGGCGTTGTCAGCCTCCTGCTGGTCAACCTTGCTTACTACGTCGAATGATGAATCTGCCATGTTTCTACCCTAACTATGGTGTGCGGCGTGCGGTTGAAGATCGAACCACAAGGTCGATCGGCCAGAAAGTCATTTCCTCGAAATTTTCCTGGTCTCTTGGATCGTTTGATTCCAAAATGTCGATTAGAACATCTGCAGCTTTGGCTCCCTGCTTGGTGACAGACTGGTCCACAGTGGACAGGCCATAAAACTCGCCCAGCTGGTGGCCATCGATTCCCACCACACTCACGTCCTGGGGAACCCTG
>CAZBTW010000101.1:0-3822 GCA_964494925.1 uncultured Aquiluna sp. | reverse complement strand
CTTTGCCTGGAAGCAGATCTTTTCGAATGACTCGTGGGTTGTAAATATCCTGAAGGATATCGGCATCTTCGGTGCCGACAGCTACATAATCGGTACGAATTTTGCCGTTGTCTTTGGTTTGGTTTACAACTTCATTCCATTCATGACTCTGCCGATATATGCAAACCTAGAGAGGCTCGACATCCGCCTCTTGGAGGCCGGATCAGACCTTTATGCCAGCCCGGGCACTACTTTCAGAAGAGTAACTCTCCCGTTGTCTATGCCCGGTGTGATTTCAGGAACCCTTCTAACCTTTATCCCTATTAGCGGTGATTACGTTGTTGCCAGCCGAGACTTCTTGGGTGGTCCAGACACCGCCATGATTGGAAACGTTGTCGAGGCGAACTTCTTGAGAATTCAGGACTACCCAACGGCCTCAGCACTAAGTGTGATGCTGATGGCGACAATTGTGTTGTTCGTATCTGCTTACGTGAAGCGAAGCGGAACGGAGGACCTACTGTGACCAGGTTCTCGCTGGGCAAGTACCTTTTGCCAACATACGTCTTCCTCACCTTCTTGTTTTTGATGATTCCAATCGGCTACACATTCGTCTTTTCCTTCAATGATTCGGTCAAATCAAACATCATCTGGCGTGGCTTCACCCTGGATAACTGGCTGAATGTTTGCGATCAGGCAGATGTTTGCAGCGCCTTTGGAAATTCAATTCTGGTAGCGGTTTCTGCGACCTTAGTTTCCACAGTCCTTGGCACCATGATTGCGATCGCCCTGGTCAGATATCGCTTCAAGTTTCGTAGCGCCACAAACCTACTGTTGTTCTTGCCATTGGCAACCCCAGAGGTTGTTATGGGTGCAGGGCTGGCAGCTCAATTCTTGGACTTTGGATGGCAGAAGGGCCTTCCAACGGTCATCATCGCTCACGTTATGTTCACCCTCAGCTTTGTTGTTGTGACAGTCAAGGCCAGGGTTGCAACTCTAGATCCGGCACTGGAAGAAGCAGGGCGTGATCTTTATGCCAACCCCATGCAGGTCTTCTGGAAAATCACTTTCCCGCTACTTCTGCCCGGAATTCTTTCTGCAGCGATGTTGGCCTTCGCCTTGAGTTTTGATGACTTCATCATCACCCAGTTCAACTCAGGTGCTTTGGACACCTTCCCCAAGTTCGTCTACACCGCGGCAGCAAGAGGCATTCCTCCTGAGGCAAACGTGGTCGGGTCTGCTGTCTTCATAATTGCAATGACGATTGTGATCGCAGTTCAGGTCAGAGCAAGTTTGAAGCGCAAAAAACTACTTGCTAAATAGTGCGGAAACAGCGTCCTTGAAGTGATTTAGGTGACGCTGAATATCTTGCTCGGTTGTTTCCGGTGAAATCAGAATCATGTTGTGAAACGGAGTCATCAAGATTCCGCGGTTGATCGCATGCAGTTGGAGAAATTGACCCAGTTCAAAGTCTTCAGCTTGGTGCGCTTGTGCTCCGTTCTCGGGCGCCGTCTGCCGGAAGCTGTATTCACCTCTGCAGCCGATCCTGGAGACTTGCCAGGGCAGTTCGTACTCCGCAATGACTTCACGAATTGCATTCTCCCATTTGGTCGCTAGCGACTCCATTTTTGAGAAGTTTTCTGGAGTCAGAACCTGCTCAAGGGTTGCCCTGACGGCAGCCATCGAGAGTGCATTTCCGGCCAGCGTTCCACCCACGCCACCAACATCAATGCTTTCCAATTCCAGGCCCTCTGCTATTGACCTGGCTAATTCTTCAGAAAGTCCCAGCGCTCCGACGGGAACGCCGCCTCCGATAGTTTTCCCTAAGACCACTGCATCCGGCTCTAGGCCATCCCGGGCTGTCATCCCACCGGGACCAGCAGAGAGCGTGTGAGTTTCATCGAGTGCGAAAATTACCGAGTACTTTTTGCACAGTTCCTGAATCCCGGCCAGGTATCCAGGTTCGGGAAGCACGATTCCAATGTTGGTGAGCGCAGGCTCCATAAGCATCAGAGCCACCTCACCGGTTTTGAATGCAGCTTCGGCTGCGGCCAAGTCATTGAAAGCAAGCGAGACTGTTGTGTTGTTCAGTTCAGTTGGTTTTCCAATGTTGTTTGGGCGCGAAACCGTCTTACCATCAGAATCCAGGACGGCAAAGGTCTCATCCACCGAACCGTGATAGCAGTAATCATGGACAGCGATTTTGGGTTTGCCAGTGACCTCACGAGCAAATCGAATCAGGTGACGATTGGCGTCAGTTGCACTCAAGGTGAACTGCCATTTTGGTAGGCCAAATCTTTCTGCCAAGAGCTGCCCGTTTTTGGCTGCATCCAAAGTTGGCAACATAAATGTCGCACCCCGAGCAATCTGCTCCTGTACTGCTTTCACTGTAGGTTCTGGAGCGTGCCCAGACATGGCTCCGGTGTCGCCAAGGCAGAAGTCGGTGAAGTCATTGCCGTCGACATCTTGAAAGTGAGCGCCTTTGGCGCTTTCGACGTAGACCGGAAATGGCCCCGGCCACTTTGCCATCCAGAGCATTGGAACTCCGTTTAGGAGCGAAGCTTGCGAGCTTTCATGAGCCTTTTGAGAGCCCGGGTGTTTGGCAATGTAATCGGCAGTCTCGGCATCGAAGAGCGACTTTAGTCGGTCTCTGTTAAAAGAGGTCGTCATTGATCTCACGCTTTCATTTGTCCTGAAATCAGGTGTTAGTGCGAAGCTAATCCATCCGAGAGAACATCGAGCGCATCGTGTAGCAACTCATCGGTGATTGCGAGCGGGGGAAGTAGTCGAATCACGTTTGAATAGGTTCCTGCGTTGAGAATAACCACACCGTTTTTGTGACAGAACTTCATCAATGCATCCGTAGCTGGTTGATTCGGATTCTTGGTGCCGGGCTCAACCAGTTCGATTGCTTGCATGGCCCCAATTCCTCGGATATCTCCAATCACCGGGAAAAGCTTTTGCATAGCCTCAAGTCGCTCTCGAATGATCGCGCCAATTTCCAAGGCTCTGTTCATCCATGGACCGTCTTCGAACTGCTCCATAACGGCAACTGCTGCAGCAACCGCGGTGGGGGAGCCACCGAAGGTTCCACCCAGACCACCGGCATGAGGGGCATCCATGATCTCGGCTCGCCCAACAACTCCAGAAACCGGCATACCACCGGCAATTCCCTTTGCCACCGTGATTAGGTCAGGCTCAAACCCTTCTTCCCACTGACAGGCAAACCACTTTCCAGTTCTTGCCATACCCGACTGGACCTCATCGGCAATCATGACAATCCCGTTGTCCGTGCACCAGGCTCGGAGTGTGTTTAGGAAACCTGGAGCAGGAACTATGAAGCCACCCTCACCCTGCACCGGCTCAATCATTACTGCTGCCAACTGAGAGGCACCTACCCGCTTTTCTAGGTAGGTGATGGCCCTGGTGGCCGCTTCCGGTCCGGTCATTCCTTCGGCGTCTCTAAATGGGTAGCTCATCGGAGCGTGGTGAACCCCACCTGGCAGAGCTCCAAATCCAGTCGCGTATGGGTGCGCTTTGAAATTCATTGCCATGGTCAAGTTGGTTCGCCCATGGTAGGCGTGATCGAAAACTGCAATCTCGTGTCTTCCAGTTGCGCGCCTAGCAATCTTGACCGCATTTTCAACGGCCTCGGCGCCGGAGGTGAAGAAGGCAGCCTTTTTCTTGAAATTTCCGGGGGCATGCTTGGTAAGTAGCTCGGCAGCGCGAACATACTTTTCGTAGCCAGCAACGGTGAACAGTGTGTGAGTGACCTTCGAAACCTGCTCTTGGACAGCCTGAACCACTCCTTGGTTGGCGTGACCGATGGTGACGACCCCAATTCCG
>CAZBTW010000100.1:0-3846 GCA_964494925.1 uncultured Aquiluna sp. | reverse complement strand
GAGAACAACCCCGATGATGTCTTCGATGGCAAGCTAGAGGGCTTCATTGCGGCCGGCATTAGGTGGCGAAAGATGGGTCAGGCAAACTAGCCTCACCACTAACCTGATACCCGCCTAGGCTTATAGGTAGAAATCCGAACTAGGAGTTAGATTGCCAAGGGAACGCGGTCAAAAAGCGGTTGCCAATAACCGCAAGGCTTACCACGATTATCACATCGAAGATGAGATCGAGGCCGGCTTGGTATTGACTGGCACCGAAGTGAAATCGCTTCGGGCGGGAAGGGCCTCGCTGGTTGACGGCTATGCCGTTATCGAGCGCGGGGAAGCCTGGCTAGAAAACGTCCATATCCCGGAATTTCTTGCGGGATCTTGGACAAATCATGGAACTAGAAGACGCCGCAAACTCTTGATGCACAAAGCTGAAATCGAAAAGCTAGATATCAAAACTAAGAATTCTGGAATGACGCTGGTTCCGCTGTCGCTGTATTTCCTTGACGGCAAGGCAAAGGTAAAGATCGGCCTAGCTAAAGGAAAAAAGGAATACGACAAACGCCAGAGCCTGAAGGAAGCCCAGGACACCAGGGAAGCTGCTCGCGCGGTTGCCACTTTAGGAAAAGAGTGGTGAGCCAACAAATCCCGGATTCAATCGGGTTAGAATTAGGGCAGTTTTTAGGAGCTTAATTTGACTTATTTGATTGCCCTGCCATGTGTCGATGTTAAAGACAAGGCCTGCATCGATGAGTGCCCTGTGGATTGCATCTACGAGGGTGACCGCATGCTGTATATCCACCCTGACGAGTGTGTTGACTGCGGTGCCTGTGAGCCAGTTTGTCCAGTTGAGGCCATCTACTATGAGGATGACATTCCTTCGGAGTGGAGCGATTACTACAAGGTAAACGTGGACTTCTTCGACGAGGTTGGTTCGCCTGGCGGTGCTGCCAAGGTTGGACCAATTGCATCGGATCACCCCATCGTTGCAGCGTTACCCCCACAGGCTTAGCGGTAAACCTGAAGAAAACATCTCAGGTAAATTGCTTTAGTCTTACTACTTGCCCCAAAAAGGAGTTTCAAAGTGAGTGCTGACAAGGTTTCCATCGAATTTGATGGCAAAACAGCTGAGTATCCAGTCCTGCCAGCAACACAGGGCGCAAGTGGAATAGACATCTCCAAGTTGATGTCAAACACTGGCTTGGCAACCTTTGACCAGGGTTTTGTAAACACTGCCTCAACCAAGTCTGCGATTACTTACATTGATGGCGATCAGGGAATTTTGCGCTATCGCGGCTACCCAATCGAAGAACTTGCAGCTAAGACCTCATTCCTAGACAGCGCCTATTTGCTTATTTATGGAGAGCTTCCAACTAAGGATCAGGCAGCTGAATTTGATCAGAGCCTCAGGCGTCACACCCTGCTGCACGAAGACATGAAGGATTTCTTCAGGGCTTTCCCTGGAAATGCTCACCCGATGTCAGTTCTGTCTTCCGGGGTCACTGCCCTTTCAACTTTCTACCAGGACTCTTTGGATCCGAAAGATCCGGAGCAGGTTGAGATTTCAACCCTTCGTCTGCTTGCTAAATTGCCGGTAATTGCCGCCCATGCTCACAAGAGCTCGATTGGCCAAGCGTTTGTATATCCAGACAACGATCTTTCGATGGTGGAGAATTTCCTAAAAATGACCTTTGGCACCTATGCCGAGGAGTACGTTCAGAACCCAGTTATTACCAAGGCTCTGGACACATTGCTGCTGTTGCATGCGGATCACGAGCAGAACTGCAGCACCTCAACAGTTCGTTTGGTTGGATCTTCACAGGCACACCTTTTCGCATCCGTTTCAGCCGGCATCAATGCCCTTTCTGGTCCGCTCCACGGCGGTGCGAATGAAGCGGTCTTGGACATGTTGCGCTTTATTCAAGATTCGGGTGAGTCGGTCACAAGCTATGTCGAGCGGGTGAAGAACAAAGAAGATGGCATTCGCCTGATGGGCTTTGGTCACCGGGTTTACAAGTCGTTCGACCCTCGTGCAACTATCGTGAAGGCAACAGCAGATCAGGTTCTGGATGAGCTGGGGATTAACGATCCAATGCTTTCTATCGCCAAGGAGCTGGAACAAGCTGCACTTTCTGATGACTACTTCGTTGAGCGCAAGCTTTACCCAAATGTCGATTTCTACACCGGCGTTATTTACAAGGCCATGGGCTTCCCATCAAAGATGTTTACTCCACTGTTTGCGATCGGAAGACTTCCAGGTTGGATTGCTCACTGGCGTGAAATGATGGCCGACCCAGCTGTTCGAATCGGTAGACCTCAGCAGGTTTACACCGGTCCGGAAAAGCGTTCGATTTAGCTTTTCTTGATGATGCTCACTCGGGTGTCACCGTAAGACTTTTCTGAGACTAATTCAGCCCAGTTTGGCGTTTTCAAAGCGTCTGACTTGCTTGATCTTTCAACCACAACTAGCGCATCATGGTTGAGTAAACCACTGACGCGCTCAATAAGGGCATTTAGCTTGTCTTGCGCGAAGTCATACGGCGGATCCAAAAAAACTAGGTCGAATGAATCTGAGCAGTTCTGCAGGTATTTCTCGGCGTCCAGCTGCTTGAGCTCAACTTTCACTTCGGACCTTCCAGGCTCTATGGCAGGCATCACGGCAGCTATGTTCAACTTAGTAATCTCTCCAGCTTTTTTATCTCTTTCGACCAGCACGGCTGATTTGGCGCCCCTTGATAGGGCTTCCAGCCCGAGTGCTCCGGTTCCGGCAAACAGGTCCAGAACTCTTGTCAGTTCAATTGCGCCCATTGCCTCGAGTTGCGCGAAAAGACTTTCCTTTACCCGGTCACTGGTTGGCCTGGTGACCGAGGCTGCGGGCTTTAGTCTGATTGAGCCGGCGTCCCCGGCAATGATTCTGCTCACGCAAGTGAGCCTAGCCACTGTCGGCCCGAGATTCAGCGATGATTGGTGATGTGCTAACAGATATTCGTCCACTATCAGGGTTACTTGGCGATAGAACCGCCAAGGCGCTAGCCAAGCACCTTGGACTGGAAACCGTTAGTGACTTACTGCTTCACTTTCCCCGCCGCTACTCCAAAAGGGGCGAGCTAACAAGTTTTGATTCTCTCCCAATCGGTGAAATTGTGACGGTTGTTGGTCAGGTCCAGAGCACCAACCAGCGGCGAATGCGCGGTCGCAAGGGCAGTATTTTTGAGGTAACACTGAGCGATGGCAGTGGCAACCTAACGCTGGCGTTTTTCAATCAACACTGGCGCGAGGCCGAGCTACATGCCGGCGTGAAGGGCTTGTTCTCCGGAAAAATCGGATCATTTTCTGGAACTCTTCAATTGACCCACCCTGATTACGAACTCTTTGACCAAGAAATAGCGGAAGATCAGGCCCACGCCTGGGCTGAATTGCCAATTCCGATTTATCCCGCCGCAAGTGCAGTTTCGACCTGGCGAATTCAAAAGGCCGTCAACGCAGTGCTTGATGCTGGTGTGGACATTCCAGAGATTTTGCCGCAATCGCTGATTGAGGCTCAGGGTCTGGTGCCGCTTCGCACTGCGATAAACAATATCCACAATCCGAAGCGGGATTCGGATTGGGTGCAGGCCAGGAAGTCGCTTCTGTTTCATGAGGCGATGCTTTTGCAACTGGGCCTTCTCAAACGTGCTGCAGAACTTGGAAAAGAAAAAGCACAGGTTTTCAACTCCGGCAAACTCCTGAGTGAATTCGATAAAACCCTTCCGTTTAGCTTGACCAAGGGCCAAGTGGATGCCGGGGTCGAGATTGCAGAAGATTTAGCCAGTGGTCACCCTATGAACCGGCTGCTGCAGGGTGAAGTTGGTTCTGGTA
>CAZBTW010000099.1:0-3899 GCA_964494925.1 uncultured Aquiluna sp. | reverse complement strand
CTCGACTACTCTTCTGGTGCTGGCCTGTTGCCCAACCCTGGTCAAAAAGTCATCAAATGAACTAAATGGTTCCGCATTTCTAGCGGCAATTATGGCCTCAACAACGTTATGACCAACATTCCGAACCGCCTCCAGGCCGAAGCGAATGTCGTCGCCAACCGCGGCAAAAACACCAATCGACTCGTTGACATCCGGCGGCAAGACTTTGATGCCCATTCTTCGACACTCGTTCAGGTAGATAGCCAATTTGTCCTTGGAATCACCAACTGAGGTCAGCAGAGCCGCCATATATTCAGCTGGATAGTTGGCTTTCAGAAATGCAGTCCAGTAGGAAAGAACGCCATAGCCGGCTGAGTGTGCCTTGTTGAACGCGTAATCTGCGAACGGCAACAGCGTGTCCCAGAGCGCCTTGACGGCCGCTTCAGAAAAGCCATTTGTCTTCATGCCCTGGCTGAAAATCTCGAATTGCTTGTCTAGCTCTTCGGGCTTTTTCTTACCCATTGCACGCCTGAGCAAATCGGCTTGTCCCAGAGTGTAGCCGGCCACTTTTTGGGCAGCGGCCATTACCTGTTCCTGGTAAACGATCAGTCCGTAGGTTGGGCCAAGGATCTCCTGGAGTGGCTCAGCTAACTCAGGGTGAACACCATCGATTTCCTGCAGTCCATTCTTGCGCTGTGCGTAGTTGGTGTGTGAATTCATCCCCATCGGACCTGGTCGATAAAGCGCAATTACAGCTGAAATGTGTTCAAACTCGGTGGGCTTTAGGAGCCTGAGCAAGGAACGCATGTTGTCACTATCAAGCTGGAATACTCCGAGGGTGTCTCCGCGCGACAGTAAGTCAAATGTGTTCTTGTCTTCATCCAGCTCAAGCTCTTCCAGCACAACTTCCTGGTTACGGTTTTGCCTGATGTTTTCAAGAGCATCATCCAGCACAGTTAGGTTTCGAAGGCCCAGGAAGTCCATTTTCAGAAGCCCCAGGTCCTCACATGGGGGCTGGTCAAATTGGGTAATTATGGCGCCATCCTCTTCGCGCTTCATAATCGGAATTACATCCATCAATGGTTCAGCCGACATGATGACGCCGGCTGCGTGAACGCCCCACTGCCGCTTCAAAGACTCAAGGCCTCGAGCGAGCTTGAAAACCTGATCGCTCTGCGGGTCAGTCTCAATAATTTCCCGGAATTCGGCAGCCTCTGAATAGCGCTCGGAGTCTTCGGTCACTAGATCACTCAGGGAAATGTCTCTACCCAGAACCATCGGAGGCATCGCCTTGGTGAGTTTCTCACCAACGGCGTATGGCAGGGCCATTACTCTGCTGGCATCTTTGAGGGCCTGCTTGGCCTTGATGGTTCCAAAAGTTACAATTTGCGCGACTCGATCATCCCCGTATTTTTGAGTGACGTAGCGAATCACTTCAGATCTGCGTCTATCGTCAAAGTCGACATCAATATCAGGCATTGAAAGTCGCTCCGGGTTCAAGAACCTTTCAAAAATAAGGTCGTGCTTCAGTGGATCAAGCTCGGTAATTCCAAGGGCGTAGGAAGCTAGCGAACCGGCTGCAGATCCTCGCCCGGGGCCAACTCGGATTCCCTGCTCTCGGGCCCACTTTATGAAGTCTGCAACAACCAAGAAATATCCAGGGAATCCCATAGATTTGATCACGTCAATCTCGTAGGCAGCCTGGGCTTTATGCTGATCTGAGTAGCCACTGGGGAATCTTTTTGCCATTCCTTCCCAGACTTCCTTCTCGAGCCAACCTGCTTCGGTTTCCCCCTCTGGCACTGGGAATCTAGGCATGAGGTCTCGCTTGGAAAAATCGACCTCACTCCGCTCGGCAATTAGCAGAGTGTTGTTGGCTGCCTCCGGTAGCTCTTTGAACAGCTCCCGCATTTGCTTGGCAGATTTCAGGTAATACTCCTGGGATTCGAACTTGAAGCGGTTTGGGTCATCCAGAGTCGATCCGACTTGAACACACAACAGGGCGTCGTGAGCTACTGAGTCCTGCTGTTCGGTGTAGTGAAGGTCGTTGGTTCCAACCAGTGGCAAATTCAGCTCTTTGGCCAATTTCAACAGGTCATCGCGAACCCGCTTCTCGATTTCCAAGCCGTGATCCATTACCTCGACGAAATAATTTCCCTCACCAAAAATATCTCGGAATTCGGCAGCCGTATCCAATGCCTCTTGGTATTGACCAAGGCGAAGCCTGGTCTGAACTTCACCACCGGGACAACCGGTGGTGGCGATCAAACCTTTTCCATATTTGGACAAAAGTTCGCGGTCCATTCGAGGCTTGAAGTAATAGCCAGACAGGTAGGCCTCAGACGACAAACGAAACAAGTTCCGCATCGAGGCGTTATCAGTTGACCACATTGTGAGGTGGCTGTATGCACCACCACCAGAGACGTCGTCTCCGCCTCCGTCGCCCCAACGAACTCTGGTTTTGTCGGTTCGTGCGCCGGGAGCAAGGTAGGCCTCAATACCAATGATGGGCTTAATGCTGTGGGCGGTGGCTTGCTTCCAAAATTCATAGGCCCCATGGCTATTGCCATGGTCGGTAATGGCGATGGCTGGCATCTCTAGCTCGGCTGCTTTGGCAACCAACTGCTTAATTCTGGCAGCGCCATCAAGCATTGAATATTCAGTGTGATTATGAAGGTGGACAAATGACTCGTTGGACATCTTCCACCTTTCTTAGAGGTTCTATGTTAGAACCGAAAATCAACATCACGCAGGCGTTCCAGGGCGATTTTCAAATCAGTCGGATAATCAGTTTCAAATTCGACGTAATCCCCGGATATCGGATGATTAAATCCAAGCTTTTTTGCATGGAGCCACTGCCTGGTTAGCTTCAGTGCAGCGGCAAGCTTCGGATCTGAGCCATAGAGAGGATCGCCCACGAGTGGATGCCTGAAATGGGCAAAATGAACTCGGATCTGATGGGTTCGACCAGTTTCTAAGCCGACGCTCATGAGTGCAGCAGCTGGCAGAACCTCGATGGTTTCATAATGCGTCACAGCAGGCTTACCAAGGGGCGAAATGGTGAACTTGTAGTCATGCCTTTGGCTGCGTGCTATCGGTGTGTCTATGGTGCCAGCAGAGGGGTCTGGGTGACCCTGGACTAGCGCGTGATAAGTCTTTTTCACCACCCGGTCCCGAAAGGCTTGCTTTAGCACTGAATATGCAGCCTCTGACTTTGCCAACACCATCAGTCCGCTTGTTCCAACATCCAGTCGTTGGACGATCCCCTGACGCTCTTGGGCTCCAGACGTGCTCAGCTGAATCCCTCGTGACAGGAGCACACCTGGAACACTCGGTCCCACAAAGCCCTGCGACGGGTGTGAAACAACCCCTGCCGGTTTGTTGATAACCACAATGTGGTCATCCTGAAAGACAATCTCCAGCTCTGGCACATCCTCGGCCTTGACCTCAACCTGGTTTGTTGGTTCAGGGAGGTCCACCTCTAAAGTCGAATCCGCAAGCAACCGATCTGATTTGCCGATTAACTTGCCATCTTGTTGCGCCAACCCTGCAGTCAGCAACTCCGCGGCCTGTGACCTGGAGATACCAAGCATTTTCGCCAATCCCGCATCAGCTCTTTGCCCGTCATAGACGGGCAAAACTGGCAGTAATTTAGACGTCACGCCCGCCACCGATCTGGTCACCACGAAGGGTTTGAATTATCACGAGAATGATTCCGACAACCAAGAAACTGTCGGCCAGATTGAAGATCGGAAAATTAAATGGAACCTGGATGAAGTCCACAACGTGACCATTTAGGAACGCCGGATCCTTGAACACTCGATCAATGCCATTCTCGGCAGCACCACCCAGCACAAAGCCTCCGATTACTGCCCAGAATGGCATTGATCGAGTGTTCAAGGATCCGGCGTTCCTAAATG